>JBEKJA010000035.1:0-12761 GCA_050011475.1 Syntrophales bacterium | reverse complement strand
GCTATCCGCACGCTGCATATTCCGGAAGGTGCAGTGCCTGTCGGCCTACTGCCCGGTAGCAGACCCGGAGAAATCAAGCGTCTTCTGCCACCGATGCTTAAATCGGCAGCCATAATACGAAGATCATTACCAGCCGCCCATTTTATCCTGCCGCTAGCCGACAGCCTCACAGAAGAAATTGTCAGACCTTACATCGCCGCTTCCGATATTCCTATACAGATTGTCTATAACCACACCTATACGGTTATGGCCGGGGCTGAAGCGGTCCTGGTCGCATCCGGAACAGCTACCCTTGAGACGGCCCTGTTTGGTACACCCATGGTGATTATCTACAGGGTCTCTCCCATATCCTATGCGGTCGGCAGAATGGTGATCCATGTTAAAAATATCGGCCTGGTCAACATTATTGCAGGCAGGACCATCGTTCCGGAATTGATACAAGGGGAAGCAAACCCTGAGCGCATGGCCAGGGAGATGCTTGCAATCCTCGCAAACCGGCAAAGGCAGGATGAAATAAGGACGAATCTATTCGCCATCCGTGAAAAAATCGGCGAGCCGGGGGCTTCCGAAAGGACGGCACGTCTGGCTTATGATTTGATGTGTTCATGAAAAACAAGTAAAATTATAATTCATGGGAACGTGGCAATATGAATATCTTCAAAAGACTGTTGAAACTCGCTCGACCGTATA
This sequence comes from Syntrophales bacterium, assembly GCA_050011475.1. Lineage (GTDB taxonomy): Bacteria > Desulfobacterota > Syntrophia > Syntrophales > JBEKJA01 > JBEKJA01. The sequence goes on along the minus strand of JBEKJA010000035.1, from coordinate 12,071 downwards.
TATGGAAATTTACCATTGCAATGGTATGTATGCTCATCGTGGGCGCAACAACGTCCGGCCTGGCATTCCTGGTAAAACCGGCACTGGATGACATTTTTTTTAAAAAGAATTCCAGCATGCTTTTCTGGATTCCCATTACGGTCATTGCAATATATTTTATCAAGGGAGCCTGCAACTACACCCAAACCATTACGATGAACTTTATCGGCCAGCGCATTGTGGCCGATCTTCGGAATCACCTCTATGAACAAATTCAGCGCCAATCCCTTTCGTTCTTCACAAAATATCCGACTGGCATTCTCATGTCACGCATCACCAATGATGTTTCCTACGTCCAGCAGGCTGTCTCAGAAGCCGTGACCAGCCTGATGAAGGATACCTTTACCCTGATCTGCCTAGTCTTCGTTATATTCTATCGTGACTGGCGCCTTGCCATTCTGGCGATGTTTGTTTTTCCTCTTGCCATATACCCCATTGCCAAGTTCGGCCAGAAGATCCGGGGTATAGCAACCCGCACCCAGGTTACTTTCGGCGGTCTCACAACATTGCTCCAGGAAACGATCTCCGGAACCCGCATTGTTAAAGCATTCGGAATGGAAAAGTATGAAGCAGGCCGTTTTGCAAATGAGAATGAACGCCTGTTCCATTTGAATCTGAAATCCGCGGCCATCAATGCCATCTCCAGCCCGATCATGGAATTCCTCGGTGGCATCGGAATCGCCACAATCATATTCTACGGCGGATACCAGGTTATCAAGGGGGTTGCCACAGCAGGTACTTTCTTTTCTTTCCTTACGGCCCTGATCATGCTGTATGAACCGGTCAAGCGCCTGACAAACGTCAACAATACGATACAGCAGGGCATAGCGGGAGCGGAGCGTGTTTTCCAGATCATCGATATGGTACCGGAGATACTGAACCACAAAGGTGCTGTTCCCCTTCCCAGGATCCATCAGCATATAACCATTGAAGACGTCACCTTTGCTTACGAGGATGCATCTGTTCTGAAGCACATAAACCTGGACATCAGTGCCGGCGAGGTTATTGCCTTTGTCGGCATGAGTGGAGGCGGCAAAACCACCCTCGTCAACCTCATTCCTAGGTTTTACGAAATCACTTCCGGCCGGATTCTAATAGATGGACATGATATACGCGATGTTACCATGGAGTCTCTGCGCGGTCAGATTGCCATTGTTACCCAACAGACCATCCTTTTCAACGATAGTGTCCGGAACAATATCGCTTATGGAAGCTTCGACAAAAGCGACACCGAGATCGTCGCTGCGGCAAAGGCAGCCAATGCTCATCACTTCATCAAGGAACTTCCGGATGGCTACCAGACCATCATCGGGGAACAGGGAGCGAAACTCTCCGGCGGGGAGAGGCAGCGGATAGCAATAGCCCGCGCCCTGCTGAAAAATGCGCCGATTCTTATCCTGGATGAAGCGACCTCCTCTCTCGATACCGAGGCGGAAATCGAGGTGCAGGAAGCTCTGGAAAACCTCATGAAAGGCCGCACGACGCTGGTTATCGCCCATCGTCTCTCCACAATTCGGAATGCAGATCGAATCGTCGTGCTTGTGGACGGAGAAATCGCTGAAGAAGGCACTCACGATGCCCTGATCGATAAGAAAGGGGAATATTACAAGCTGTATAACATGCAGTTCAGGGACAATGGATGACAGCAGGGAACAAAGGACCTTATGAATTTTGAATATCTTCAGAATATCTGGTATGGTGATAAAATAAAACCTTATCCGCTTATTCCCCTTCTGAAGGTCATCTCAATGCCATATCGCGCTTTCGTGGGATTGCGAAACGAACTCTATGACCATGGCCTCAAACACATTGAAAAGCTGCCTTGTCCTATCATCAGTGTTGGAAATATTACGGTAGGCGGAACGGGTAAAACACCGATGGTCATCGCCATTGCCCGTCTTCTCCTGGAAAGGGGACATCACCCTGCAGTCATCAGCCGGGGTTACGGTGGAAAAGCAGGGGATGATGTCTGTATTGTGTCTGATGGCTATGAGATAAAGGCGGGATATCGCGAAGCAGGAGAGGAGGCTGTTCTTATTGCCAATTCAGTGGTTGGTGTCCCGGTGATGACGAATCCCGACCGTGCGCGGGCAGGAAGAGTTGCTTTGAAGCGCTTCGATATCGATGCGCTGATCCTCGATGACGCTTTTCAGCACCGCAGATTACATCGAGACCTTGATATAGTGATGGTTGATGCCCTCCGTCCATTTGCCAACGGACTGATGCTTCCTGTAGGCCCCCTTCGGGAATCTTCTGCATCCCTGCGCAGGGCGCATATTCTGATCCGAACAGGACCGGATCGAAACAGCCATGAACAGCCTGATGATGATGCAGCCCTGTTTCGGAAGGCGGGCTTTCATGGTGTCATCCTGCGGGGCTTGCACAAACCTCAGGCATTGATCCACGCAACGGGGAAAGATATTTTACCCCTCGATACCATTCGAGGCAAAAAGATTGTGGCATTTTCCGGCATCGGCCGGCCAGAACACTTCCGCAAAACTCTCCTGGATCTTGGTGCGGAACTGGCTGCATTTCATATCTTTCCGGATCATCATACCTATCTGCCGGCTGACCTGGAGCGGATCCAGGAAACATTCAGGCACAGTGGGGCGTCATGGATGGTAACAACGCAAAAGGACCAGGTAAAGCTCCGCGATTCCGAGCTATTGCTGCAGCAGACCCTGGTGCTGATCGTTGAAATGACCGTTCAGCCGAATCCTGAAACCCTGCTGCAAACGATAATGCAGACCCTGAACCACTAGGATACTCCTGCTGATACGAGTTTATCATGGCCGATCATAAACATTCGCATCCGAGGATCGCCTTCATCATCGATGTTATTCACCGAATCCCCATTGGTGTGCGCCGTGTCTTCTTCACAGGCATTTTGAGATTTTTCTTCGCCCTGTCCCTGAAGCATCGTCTGATTGCCATCCATAATCTTCGGCTTGCTTTTCCGGAGAAATCTTTTTCTGAAATCCGCCGGATCGCCAGGGGCGTCTACCGCAATATCGGAATTGTTATGGCAGAGTTCTTTGATATTCCATACCTGACGGAGGAAAACATCAGGCAGCGGATCACCGTTGAGGGCCTGGAGCATTGCCGGGAAGCTTTAAGGAAGAACCGGGGACTTCTGATGTTCGGCGCTCACTTCGGCAACTGGGAACTGGAAGCGGCAGCATTTGCGCACCTGTTTCAGCCCATCGTGGCTATATATCGTCCCCTAGACAGTGCATTCCTTGACCATCTTGTTCTTCAGGTCAGATCATTGGGCGGCAACATGGCCGTTGCCAAGGAACGAGCCATGAGACCGATGCTGCGCCATCTGAAAAACAACGATATTTTAGGCATACTGATCGATCAGAATATGGCTGTCTATGAAGGGGTCTTCGTAGATTTTTTTGGAAGGACCGCCTGTACAACGGATGGCCTTGCGCACCTTGCCCTTCATACGGAAGCTCCTGTCCTGCCCGGTTATATGGCTCGTCTCCCCGATGGAAAATATCATTTTGTTATCGGAGAGGAAGTGCCAATTGTACGAACCGGTGACCGCAATGCAGACATTATAGTCAATACACAGAATTTCACACGGATTATTGAGAATGTGATCCGCCGCTATCCGGATCAATGGCTATGGGTGCATCAACGGTGGAAGACGCAGCCATGGCAGACAAAATAACAATAATCATTGAACATGGTCATCCTGAACTTGATTCAGGATCTATTTTTTCAATAAACAATAAACAATTATCAATGGTGGTGCTTTAGCATGGGTGTGGTCAAAGCGAAAAAAAAGCTGCCCCGCGATGGAATGAACAGGATCCTTATTCGGGGCACCAATTGGATCGGCGACGCGGTAATGACGCTGCCGGCCCTAGCTGCTGTTCGCCGAACCTACCCGGAGGCTGATATTGCCCTGCTCGCCAAACCCTGGGTATCGGAAGTGTACCGGCTCAGCCCTGATGCGGATCGTGTTATGATATTTGAAGAACCGGGACTACACGAAGACATTATGGGAAAGTTCCGCCTTGCCGCCATGCTAAAGATGGAGGCATTTGATATGGCAATTCTGCTCCAGAATGCCATCGAGGCGGCCATCATTGCCTGGCTCGCCGCCATACCCGTTCGTGCCGGATATGACAGCGATGCAAGGAGGGCCCTTTTGACTCACCCGGCACACTTGAATAAGGCCGTAAAGAAAATTCACCAGACGGGGTACTATCTTAAATTGGTCGAAGCTCTGGGATGCCTGCCGGCCGATGGGAAGATGGTCTTGAGATTAGATATATCATCCTGTGCATGTGCTGAAAATATCCTAAACCAATATGGTATCGCTGCGAATGAGATGGTCATCGGCATTGCTCCCGGAGCGGCATATGGACCTGCCAAACGATGGTTCCCGGAGGGTTTCGCCACGGCTGCCGATCGCCTCGCCAGTGAATTGCATGCCCGCATCGTTCTTTTCGGTAGCGAAGGGGATCGGGAAAGTACGGAAGCCGTGAAGCGCTTGATGCGCAATGATGCTGTTGATCTTGCCGGAAAGACAAATCTCAGGGAGGCGATCGCAGTGATCGGGCACTGCGGCCTTTTCATATCCAATGACTCCGGACTGATGCACGTAGCTGCGGCACTTGACATCCCAACCGTGGCCATTTTTGGATCCACCAATCCGATAACCACTTCACCGGTCGGAGACAGGCATATCGTCGTGAAAAAAGCTGTATCGTGCAGTCCATGCCTGAAGCCGGTGTGCCCGACGGATTTCAGATGCATGACATCGATCACCCCGGAAGATGTATATTCGGCTGCCCTTGAACTCCTGGCAAACCCGCCTGCAGCCACCTACTGAAGGATGATATCCAGGATGGGTGACAGTCCATGAAAAAGAAATATGCAGCCGTTTTTCTGGATCGGGACGGCACAATCAATGAAGAGGTCGGTTATCTTAACAGTCTGGACAAGCTGATGATTTACCCCCGGTCCTATGATGCCATCCGGATGATCAATGCCAGCGGAATGAAAGCCGTAGTGATAACCAATCAATCCGGGGTGGCACGCGGCTATTTCGGAGAGGACCTGGTAAGGACTGTCAATAAACGGATCCAGCAAGAAATGAACCAACGCGGTGCCAGAATCGATGCTTTCTATTACTGTCCTCACCACCCGGAAGGGCTGGGCATATACCGGCAGACCTGTGCCTGCCGGAAGCCGGCGACAGGGATGCTGATCCAGGCTTCACAAGAGTTGGATATTGATCTGGCAGAATCGTTTATTGTAGGGGATATGCTTAAGGATATAGAGGCGGGAAAGCGTGCCGGAACCAGGGGCATTCTTGTTCGGACAGGTTATGGAAAAGATATACAGACGGATGAGGCGGATTATATTGCTGTCGATTTGCTGGATGCCGTGAAGTGGATTCTTAAAAAATGAATATCCTGATTATCAAACTCAGTGCCATTGGTGATGTCGTTCATACGCTCCCATCCCTGGCACTGCTGCGAAAGCTGTATCCGAATACCCATATCACCTGGGTGATTGAAGAGGCCGCATCCTACCTGATTTTTGGCCATCCGGATCTTGATCAGGTAATCATCTCCCGAAGGAAGGCATGGATTGAAGATCTGAAACGGGGAAAGATTTGGCCGGTTGCCAGGGAAGTCCACTCATTTTTCAAGGCGCTTCGCAGCCAGTCCTACGATATGGTCATTGATTTTCATGGCCTGTTCAAGAGTGCTGTGATGGTTGCAATCAGCGGCGGGAAAAGAAAAATCGGCTACGACAGTCTTCAGGAGATGAGCGGCCTTTTTTATAATGAGCGGATCCCGGAGGATATGGGCAAACATGCAGTGGATCGCTATATGGATTTTATTCGCTATCTTGATCGCAAAGATGGGCTGGGAAACAACATGCCCGTTCTATTTCATATTCCCATACAGGAGACAAACCACCGGCGGGTCGAGGCGCTTCTGGCCGAACACGGCCTTGACATCCATAAATCCTTTGTGGCAGTGAATCCTCTGGCTTTATGGGAAACGAAACTCTGGTCGGATGAAAAGTTTGCCGAACTTGGAGACCGGATTGTCAACGAGCTGAACATCCCCGTGGTCTTTACAGGGAGCCAGTCAGCGTATACGGATGGAATCGGGCGGAGAATGCACCGGCCTTCCATCCATCTTGGCGGGAAAACCTCTTTGAAAGACCTGGCCGCCCTTTATGGGAAGGCATCGCTGCTCGTGACAACGGATTCGGGTCCCATGCATATCGCCGCTGCCGTGGGGACGCCTGTAGTTGCACTCTTCGGACCCACAGACCCTGTGCGCACCGGACCGTATGGTGAGAAACACATCGTTATCCGGAAAGATCTGGCCTGCAGTCCCTGCTTTAAGAAAGACTGTCCCACAAGGCAGTGTCTTGAGGAGGTGGAAGTCGAAGATGTATTCGCAGCGGTAAAACACATTCTTGTTGCCTAGGAGGAGACCATGACGGAAAATCCGGAACAAACTGGCGGGAAAAAGGAACCATTGATGACAATCAGCAAAGAGCTGCTGGATATCCTCGCCTGTCCCAAGTGCAAGAGTAACATACGCCTCAGTGAAACAGAAGACGGCCTGATATGCGATACATGCCGTCTTCTGTATGAGATCCGGGAAGGCATCCCGGTTATGCTGATTGATGAGGCGAAAAAAATATAGTTAGTGCCCCTCGGGAAATTGCATCAATCGATCGATATCTTCAGTTGCCTGAGTTCGGTTCCATTGCTGTCACACAGCTTTTTCAGCTTTTCGTGGACCTCTCTTTTAATATTACCGACACAAAGTATCAGCTTGGATATTTCATATTGACGGATCAAACCCTCCAGGCTTTCCATGCCTCCCATGACAGGGTATCCCCGGATTTTCTGCCCCTGTTTTTTCGTGTCATCATCAATGAAGCCTACGATGGTCAAACCTAAATTTCTGTTCTGCTCTATCTCGCGGACAGCCAGTTGTCCAGCCGCTCCGGCACCATATATGAGCGTCTTTTCCCCTACCATGGATTGATTCATGGTAACTTCACCGAAAAATCTGAAAGAAAATCTCATTGCAGCGACGAGTATAAACAGGATCATCCAATAAATGATGAACAAAGTTCTTGAGAACCCCTCAAATCTAAAAATAATGACATTTCCAAAAATCGCCAGGAGCGTTCCAACGGTCACCCCCTTGGCATAGGTTATGACATCCCTCAATCCGACATATTGCCAGATGCCCCGGTAAACACCCATTATATAGAAGGAAAAAAGCTGGCATATGATAACTATGGGTAAAGACTTCAGAAAGATGGTGAAATTGTCGCTGTAGGCGCTGCCTTCAAAACGAACAAGATATGAGATCCAATAGGCCAGGGGGATCAGGACAAGATCCAGCATCACCTCAAACAGCTTCTTTTTGTAAGTGATATTAATAAGAATGGGGGTCCATTTCTTTCCGTTGAATATTGGTCCCTCATCGTACACTTTGACTTTGGCAAGGTATATCCAGAAAAAGAGGGAAAACAACAGAAATATGGTTACCATGGCCAAACTGACACCGAAAGGATACTTGAAGATAGCAATGGCTAGAAGGCCGGCCACGATGGTGAATCCATACAACAGCAGCACCGCTTTTGATTCAGAGAAGCCGATGGCAACGATGCGGTGTGAAGAGTGGTCTCTTCCCCCTTTCGAAATGGGGCGGCCGAAGAGACGGCGCATGACGCTCACGAAGACCGTATCCATGATGGGAATAAAAAGGATGAGAATCGGAACGACAAGAAGCAGTGCAAATTGGCCGGTATGGTATCCACTCATGAGCCCCGAAGTCTTTGTGGTCAGTCCGGCCAGGGTCAAGCCGAGGAGCATACTTCCCGAATCGCCCATGAAAATGGATGCTGGATGGAAATTGTAAATAAGAAAACCAAGAGCGGCTCCCAGGAAAGCCGCAAGGCATATCAAGGAAGGAAAAGTATTACTTCCATTAGAGGTGAAAAAAAGAAAAATCCCCGACAGGATGGCTGTGCCTACTGCCAACCCGTCCATATTATCCAGGAGATTAAAGGCATTCGTAATACCCACCATCCAGAGTATGCTCACGATGAGGTTGACCGACATAGAGGTAAACCACTGGATCTGGAAGCCGAAAATGACGAGAAAGGATGCGATCACAATCTGCCCTAGCAGCTTATGATAGGGTTTAATATCCGTAAAATCATCCAGCAGGCCGAGTCCGAAGATAAACACACAACCCAGGGCCAGAGGATACATCGATCCGATAATCGTAGTGTGGCCAAGCCATAGCGATACACCCATCCAAGTTACAATGAAGGAGAAAAATATGCCGATGCCACCCAGCAGAGCTGTCGGTTTTTTATGCCATCGATCTTTCCTGGGCTTTGCGACAAACCCTTTTGCAATCGCCACATTTCGAATGATTGGAGTTATGGAAAGCGAGATAATAAGAGAGAAGAGAAAGCTTACAGAATATGCAAATAAAGCATTCATGTCTTGTAATAATCAATCACACTTTGAATGATGCCGTTCAAACCGATTTTCGGCTCATAACCGATCAACTTCTTGATCTTGGAGATATCCGGGCATCGGCGCTGCATGTCTTCAAAACCAGGGCCATAAGCTTTATCATATGAAATATACTCCACCTCGGAGGTGCTGCCTGTCATCTCTTTTACCAGAACTGCCAAATCATGGATGGTCACTTCTTCCTGGTTGCCAACGTTAAATATCTGCCCCACGGCTATGGGCTCGTTCATCAATTTAATCAAGGCATGAACAACGTCTGCTACATGGGTAAAGCTCCGCGACTGGGAACCGTCTCCATAGATAGTAATAGGCTTGCCTATCAGGGCTTTCTGGACAAAATTAGGGATCACCATCCCATACTGGCCGGTCTGCCGGGGGCCGACCGTATTGAACATCCGGATAATGATCACAGGAAGTTTCTTTTCTTCATAATAAGCCATAGCAAAAAACTCATCGAGGGCTTTCGAGCATGCATAAGCCCATCTTCGCTTGGTACTGGTTCCCATAAGGCTGTCAGAATCTTCCGACAGGGGGCGTGCTTCCTTTCCATTCATGACCTTGCCGTATACTTCCGAAGTCGATGCAATCATGACTTTCTTTTTATACCGGTTGGCCAGTTTCAAGATCATCTCCGTGCCCTTTACATTGGTCTCCAATGTTTCAACCGGTTTGTTCATGATGAGTTTCACGCCGACCGCAGCCGCCATATGGTATATATGATCGCACTTGCTAAACAGATCATTCATGACGGCTTCATTAAGGATCGTATCGACCACCAGATGAAACTTATCCCTGCCCTGTTGATGCTCGATGTTCTTCAGGGTCCCGGTAGAGAGGTCGTCTATGACAAAAATTTCATCCCCCATTTCGAGCAGATAATCTACCAAGTGTGACCCGATAAAGCCAGCACCACCGGTGATTAGAATTTTCATATTAAACCTCTCGTGATGGAATCGAATAGGATTTTTACAACATACTGAATAAATTACATAATATGAATATTTTCATCATTTCTGCAGAAAGTCAATGTTTAGATCCTCTAAGAATAACAATCATGCAGCGAATCATGAGACCGGGGATCAAAATTGGCTGCATCATGATAAATTTGATTACCGGCGTATATTTTCTATAAAGTTTAAAAGCGCTCCAATGGAAATCAAATGCTGATCGGAAAAATCGTGTCTTGCTGCTCTTCCCGATATGGTGCGTCATCGATATCAATGGATAATACATGACCTTGAAGCCGGCGTCCGCCATTCTCCTGCACCAGTCGGCATCTTCCCAATACATGAAAAAGCGTTCGTCCATGAGTCCCACTCTTTCAATGGCGCTTCTTCTTACAATCATACAGGCACCTGAAACCCAGTCCACAGGAATGGCATTCTGGCTGTCAGTATCGGCAGTCAGGATATTTTGGCGGCTGATCGGATTCTTCGGAAAAAATCTGGTAAGGAAAGAAGAGCGTCCAAAGATTGCTGTCAGTGGTGTGGGAAACGAACGGGCCGATCCCTGTACTGTGCCATCGCTGTCCATGATTTTTGGGCCGATAATACTCACATCGGGATTCTTTTCCATAAATTTTAAAGCTTCTTTGAAAAAATCCCCATGTATGATCGTGTCAGGATTCAATATTACCAAATAAGGAGAGCTGCTTTCACGGATAGCCCGGTTGACCGCTCCGGCAAAGCCCACATTAACTTTATTTTTTTTTGCCTCCACAGATGAAAACAAACTTGTTATACTGTATACATCGTCTGTGGATGCATTGTCTACAACGATTATCCTGGATCGGGTATCTCCAATTGTGCGCTCCATTGATTCGAGGCATCGCCCAAGACAATCATTGCTGTTGTAACTGACTATTATGATATCCAATATTCTCTGATCGGACATTTTATGTAATGTGCCAAACAATCAAATATTATTTAAGCAATTAAAGTGCCAATCAGAAGTATGATCAGGCTTTTCCTATTGAATCATGGAAAATAAGCTGGTTCATTTTACGCGATAAGCTGATTGAGCTACCCCTGATACTTATACTGTACGGTAATCAGATCGATCTTCCGGTCATCCATTTCAGAAAAATGGTTCTTCAAATGGTCTTGATACATTTCAATCGGCATGGCCCAATATCAATATTTGAACGTACTAATGCGGCGATTTAAATTGTGCCGGGAAGAATGAAAAACATTCAGGCTGCACACAGGAAATGGGGTCGGCGGTGCCAGGCACAGATTCCACTTAATCATTTTCACCCAATTCCTCCCCGCTCGTGTTATATGGCTGATGTAACGAATAGATCAGGTCTTTTACTCCCTCAACACATTTCTCAATTGCGGAAATTTTCGGCAGCTTGGTACCTAATTGCCCTGCCTTTTCTTTCATAAATCTAATATATCCCTCGGGAGAATAGTTAAAATATCTCTGACACATGCTCCACATAGCATTATTTTTAAACTTTTCGAAATTGATATCATCATGATTATCATACCAACCAAGCAACTCATTATGCATAATAGTCGGGACCGTATTGTCGAACAATCCATATTCTACTGCTAATCCATAAAAATCATGATCGGAAAAAGCGAGCTCTATTTCTTGATTGAAAAGTTGATCAATGTTTTTTTGTAAATCCGTCTTTTGCTCTAAAATCCGCCAAAGTGTCTCAACATTCTTAGTCGAAAACAATACGACTCCTGAAATGTGCCTTTTATACTCTGTTGAATTGGCATATTCCATAATCCCCTTGCATTCCGATAGATAACTCAATAAATAAGCCGCTCCGCGATACATCTTATAATCCCAATCCGGTTTTCTTACCTTGGGCGTCCAGTAAAATGATCGGGGTCGTCCGCTATCCGGGTCATAAAACTTCGTTTCATCCCAATCATCAAAAACAAATACCTCACTGTCCAATATTACAACTTGATCCGTATTCATAAATCTATCAATAGACAATCGGACAAACATTTGTTTGTACCAGCCAAAACTCCTGTACTTTTCCAGCCAGCCAATCTGTGGCAATCGGTCAGTCATATCAATGTCATTTTCATCGATGTAGGTGACGTGATAGCGCTTAAAAATTTTAACTTCCTCATTTGAAAGATTTCCCACCAGCACAATCTTAGCGTTCGTTTTTCTGGTCAATGTATCAAGCAGCATTCTGCATGGAAAAACATGCGCTTTCGAAACCGTAATAAGGTAACTAAGGCACTTATCGGGATTGCCTGCTTTGTCCATGTTTACTCCCCGTTCATTTAGGCGTGTGCCCCTCACTCATAAAACAGGCCTACATTACCCAACGAAATCGCCAAAAACCAAGTATCCGAAATCCCGGACATTGCCATATTTGGAAATTTAATTTATATCATATTTTGAGACCTTTGCACAACTAACCAAAAAAGATTTTGTTCATCGTGTTTACGAGGTCAAAAAAGAGCAATAAATATTATATAAATATTTGATTTTAATTGACATT
>JBEKJA010000034.1:0-12873 GCA_050011475.1 Syntrophales bacterium | reverse complement strand
GAAAGAATTTCCTTTCGTAAGGCTCATTGAGAATGACAGAAATCGGGGGTTCGGTGCGGCAAACAACCAGGCTTTTCAAGTAATGGAAGGAAGCGATGCACTGCTGCTTAATTCGGATACGGTTCTTACTGAAGGAGCGGTTCAGGAGCTTTATTCGTTTATAAAGACCCATGCCGATGCCGCCATGGCCTGCGGTCAGCTTCTGAACGCCGATGGGAGCAAGCAGAATTCCATCGCCGCATTCCCGAATCTCATCACCCTGCTCACCAACATGTCCCTGCTTGAATACCTTTTCCCGGTGCGATACCCAAGCAAGCGATATGCGCATCATCAGCCCATCGAGGTTGAATCCGGAGTTGGAGCATGCCTCATGGTACGTAAGGAGGCGATGGATGACGTGGGCCTTTTTGATGAGCGGTATTTCTTCTTTTTCGAGGAGACTGATTGGGCATTCAGGATGCAGAAGGCCGGATGGAAAGTGTTTCATGTCCCAACAGCCAGGATTTATCATCTCCAGGGGCAAAGCATAGGCCATGATACCGCTTCCCGGATGTCATTCTACCGCGCCCGCTATCAGTTCCTGCGGAAATGGCATAGCCATCCTTACTTCCTTGTCTGCTGCATAGCCATTTTCCTCCGCCTGGCCGTCAACTGTCTGTTCACAATGGCAGGCAATATTATTACGCTCGGATTGATCAGGAACCTCCGGGAGCGATGGATGGTTTATCTTCGACTGCTCATATGGCATTTTCACTTTGATTTTTCTTGACATTCTCCCGGCATTCACATAGATCTTGCGTCTGTTCATCACTTGAACAAGCTGAATTTCATTATGCCTATTTCGGATAAAGACCATCTAAATCACGAGGAAGTGCTGAAGCTTCTCCGTGAGATCCATGATAAGCCTGAGATGACCCAGCGGGAGCTGTCTTCACGCCTCGGCATCAGTTTGGGAAAAGTCAACTTTATCCTGCAGGCTCTTATCAGCCGGGGACTGGTCAAGGTCTCCAATTTCACAAAATCAGACAACAAGAAAGCTTACCTATATTTCCTCACACCTCATGGCATCGAGGAAAAAGCGCGGACAACATATCTCTTCCTCCAGAGAAAAATGGAGGAATACGAACGGCTTGAGATGGAAATACGACAACTGAAGCAGGAGCTTCAGCTGTCTGATATCCCCGGCAGTGGGGAAGCGAAATAGTATCAGTTAAGTGTCATTTACCATCGCCCGGTATGGTATCGGCGGCGGGTGGCGAGTAAGCAATCGCTCCTGGGTTGAGATCAGGATGTAACTCAGAGAGCGGAGCTGTAGCCAGGAGTCATCGCGCTTCGCTGGCAATGACAATGAGCTTTTACTTTTGTCATCCTGAACTTGATTCAGGATCTATGTTTTATGATGACCATTGATTCTTTTTCATCTATTTTGAATTACATAGAGTGATACAAGAGTTGCCATGTCTTTTAATTCCCTGATATTTTTAATTTTTGCAGCTGTTTTTTTTGCGCTGTGGCCACTGATGAAAGTGGGAAACACACGTCGCTGGTCATTCATCATTGTTGCGTCGTTTATCTTTTATGGTTGGTGGGACTGGCGATTCCTGTTTCTGTTAATCGGTACCGGTCTTATCGATTTTGTTGCGGCATTGGCAATGGAAAAGTGGTCGCGAAGCAGGCGTCAGTTCCTTATCTTGTCGATCGGCTCGAATATTTCATCATTGGCGATTTTCAAGTACAGCGGCTTTATCGCACAAAATATTGATCATCTGTTTTTGAACTTCGGAATTGTGACATATCTTCACGCGTCTTTACCCGATTTTACCCTCATTCTGCCGGTTGGTATCAGTTTCTATACATTCCAATCGATGAGTTATACGATCAGCGTCTATTGGCGGAAAATACCGGCAACCCGGAACATTCTTCATTTTTTTGCATACCTGTCCATGTTTCCACAATTGGTGGCCGGTCCTATTAACCGGGCTGCGGATCTTCTGCCGAAACTCATGAATTACCACTCTCTTACGGAAGAGGAGCGATGGATTGGGACAAGGCTTATCATTCGGGGTTTCTTCAAAAAAATGGTCCTCGCCGATAATTTGGCGCCTATTGCGACTGCGGCCTTCAACAGCCCTGTAATTTCTGATTCACCCGTATATTGGTGGGCAATAACGGCCGCTTTTGCTTTTCAGATTTACTTCGATTTCAGCGGTTACAGCGATATAGCGCGAGGGCTCGCAAAATGGATGGGATATGACTTGATCGTGAACTTCAATCAGCCTTACACTTCAAAATCGCTGCAGGATTTCTGGACGTGCTGGCACATCTCGCTCTCCACATGGTTTCGGGATTATGTCTATATCCCGTTGGGCGGATCACGGCTGGGGAAGTGGCGGTCTCATCTGAACATGTGGATCACGATGCTGATCTCGGGTTTATGGCATGGTGCAGCCTGGCATTTTGTCATGTGGAGTATATGCCATTCCTTCTTTTTGAGTCTTGAAAGAATCACAAATCTGCCAAAGAGGCTGAGTGCATCCAGGATCGGGCAGTTTGCCTCGTATGTTCTGGTCATGATACAGGTTCTCATTGCCTGGGTTTTTTTCCGGGCGGAAAATATCGGTCAGGCCTTTCAGATCATCAAAACCATGTTTAGCTTCAGTACTAAATTACCGATGGTACCTGTTCCAGGAGGGATGGCATTGGTTGCAGCGCTGGTGCTCTTCGAATGCATGATATTTTTCAAGGTAGACCTGCTAAAGAGGATACCGATGCGTGCGAGACTGGTCACAGGTCCGGTTTTGTGGGGGCTCGCCATAGCAGCAATCATATTTTTCCGTGGTCCGGGGAGCACGTTCATCTACTTTCAATTTTAATGACGGCTTTGAAAATTGTCCATATTATCCTCTGTCATTTTGAGCTTGATCTAAAAAAAATTATCCTGAACTTGATTCATGATCTGTCCCACTTTAATCTTATTGGTGGATTCTTGAATGTGGCATAGCCGTACTTTCTGGACATCTCTGATTGCCCTGCCTCTTATTCTCCTTGCCGGATTCCTGAAACCACAGCCGGTTGACCCGCTACTGCAAAGCAGGAATATTGAAGAACGATATTGGATGGTGAAGACACACTCCCATTCCGTATATGACATGGTAGCGATGGGGGACTCCCGTATGTACCGTGATGTATCACCACAGGTCATGGGCAGTCTTCTTCCCGGATGGCGAATACTGAATTTCGGTTACAACTCCGGAGGCTTAAATCCCACGATGTTCGGGGCAGCTGAAACGAAATTAGACCCGGCAAGCAGGAAAAAAGCAATGGTTCTGGGCGTGACACCGCACTCACTTACACCTTCCGCTGCGAAAAACGAATTTTTCAATGAAAAGAGGCATAAACGCATCGATCACATATTCATCTGCATATTTCTTCCACAGTTGGAGAATTTCTTTGCGCCAATTCAGATGAGTGACCTTTTTAAGAAAAAGAAATTGCCCGACCGCTGCTATTACCAGAATTTTCATGACGATGGATGGGTAGCTTCCTGGACGGTCCCTGAAGATGTCAGGGAAGCGCTTGGCCCATACCGGGAGGCTTTCAGAAATAATAAAGTGGATCCGGAACTGGTCAAAGGAGTTATGGATCAGACAAGAAACTGGGTCAGCCGCGGCATTGCCGTATATGCATTCCGTCCACCCACCACACAGGCAATGAGCAATCTCGAAGATGCCGTCAGCGGATTCAATGAGGCATCGTTCGTCAGGCAATTCAAAGCAGCCGGAGGCATTTGGCTCCCCGTTCGAATGGACTCTTATCACAGTTATGATGGCAGTCATCTGGGAAAAGACAGTGCCATAAAGTTTTCGGAAGACCTTGCAAAGAGCATCGGAGAAAATATGGTCTGTCTATCTAACCTACAGCGCCGCGATACCGGCCTGTAATTTATCCTGTTGCGCTTGCATATACTTTTTGTTATCTAAATAAATTCTGATAACTAGATAAGGAAGGAAAAGCCATGAACTCAAAGCAGAACGATAAGCAGACCACTTCCATTTCTCCGTCAGGAGAGCAGTTTGTCTTGCCCAATGAGGGTTATTATAAGGAAGAAAATTCCCGCATTGAGAATCTCATTGCCCAGCAGCGGGCCTTGGGAAGGGAGATTGTTGTCGTGATAGGTGTTGGATTTGTAGGGGCTGTTATGGCAGCTATTATTGCTGATTCAGTCGATCGCGATACAGGCAAACCGACAAAATTTGTCATTGGTATGCAGAGACCGTCAGTGCGATCCTACTGGAAAATCCCCTATATAAACCGCGGAATTGCACCGGTGGAGGCGGAGGATCCTGAAGTGGCCCCCATGATACGCCGATGTGTGTTAGAGAAAAAAACTCTCATTGCCACATTCAGTTATAACGCCATCGATCTGGCTGATGTGGTGGTCGTTGATGTCCAGTGTGATTACTTCAAAGAATCATTTGGTGATTGCCGGAACGGCCATGCAGATATCGCAGCCCTCGAGGATAGTCTGAAGGTAATCGGGGAGAGGATCCGGCCTGAATGCATGGTGCTTATAGAGACGACGGTGCCGCCCGGAACGACGGAGTATGTGGCCTATCCCATCATAAAGAAGGCCTTCGAAAAACGGGGCCTGACCAATGCGGAGCCACTGCTGGCACATTCATTTGAAAGAGTCATGCCGGGCCGTGAGTATGTCGCTTCCATCAGGGATTTCTGGCGCGTTTGCAGCGGAATCAATGAACAGGCCCGCGAGCGTGTTGTTAAATTTCTTTCTGATATTCTCAATGTGGAGAAATTCCCCATGACAGTATTGGATCGTCCCATCGAGAGCGAGACTTGTAAGATCGTGGAAAACTCTTATCGGGCAACGATACTTGCCTTTCTCAATGAGTGGAGTCTTTTTGCGGAACGCAACGGTGTTGATCTCATAAAGGTCATCAAGGCAATCAAAGTCCGTCCCACCCATTCAAACATGATTTTTCCCGGTCCTGGAATCGGGGGGTATTGTCTCCCCAAAGACGGCGGGTTGGGGGTCTGGTCTTATCATACCCTGATGGGCTTTAGTGATGATGTCTTCCACATTACACCCATGGCGATCAATATCAACGACACGCGTTCACTTCACGTTGCTGAATTGGTCCGGGATGCCCTGCGGAATATGGGGCGCATTGTGGCCGCTTCGAAAATTGCATTGTTGGGTGCCTCCTACAGGGAAGATGTGGGGGACACGCGTTATAGCGGCTCGGAGATTGTTGTCAGAAAGCTTGCCGAGATGGGTGGCGAGGTAGTGGTCCATGATCCCTATGTGAAGCACTGGTGGGAGTTTGAGATGCAGGATACGTATCCGGCGCCGGGACATTCCTGGGCGCGGTTTTTCCGCGACCAGGAGAAGCTCAAGGATCTGGTCGTACAGCAGGAATTGGAAAATGTGCTCCGCAGCGTAGATGCTGTTGTGATTGCCGTACGCCACAAGGCATATCTGAATCTTGATCCGGATGAAGTCGTCCGTCTTACGCAGAGGCCTGTAGCCATAATCGATTGTTTTGGAATTCTCGACGATGCGAAGATCCGGAGATATTTTGAGCTTGGATGTGAAGTCAAAGGCCTGGGTAGGGGACATGTAAAGCGGATCAAAGACAGCATTGAAAAAGGGTAAATTATGGATTTTATAGATCTGGCAGCACAGCAGCGGCGCATCAAGGAAAAAATCGATGCAAACATTCAGGCTGTCCTCAGGCATGGCAGCTATATCATGGGGCCTGAGATTAAAGAGTTGGAAGGGAAGCTTGCAACCTATGTGAAGGTCAGCCATGCCATCGGTTGCGCATCCGGCACTGACGCACTTCTGATGGCGCTGATGGCTTACGGGATTGGTCCGGGAGATGCCATTCTCACCACGTCCTTCACCTTTATTGCCACCGCTGAAGTCATCAGCCTGCTGGGCGCTGTGCCGGTCTTTGTAGACATTGACCCTGAGACGTTTAATATATCGCCGGATAGATTGACCGAGACTATTGAAGCAATTCAAGAAGGCGATTCAACGCATCATTCCTTACAGGCCTTGCCGGGAATGGACGGGCCAATCAAGCTGGCTCCCCGGGGAATCATTGCGGTGGATCTTTTTGGACAGCCCGCGGATTATGATCGTATCAATGTTTTGGCTGAAGATCATAATCTGTTCGTGATTGAAGATGCGGCACAGTCCTTTGGCGCTGAATATAAAGGTCGGAAAACCTGCTCTCTGGCTGATGTCGCATGCACTTCATTTTTCCCGGCCAAACCCCTTGGGTGTTATGGAGACGGGGGGATGTGTTTTACCGATAATGAAGAACTGGCTGTGAAGATGCGCTCCATCCGTGTTCATGGCCAGGGAAGCAATAAATATGAAAATATCCGAATCGGGATTAATGGGCGCCTTGACACCTTACAAGCAGCTATTCTACTGGCAAAATTCGAAATATTCCCGGAAGAGATAAGTCTGAGGCAGGAAGTTGCCAGGCGTTACTCCGAGGGTCTCTCCGGCCATCGCAGATTTCATCCGCCTGTCGTACCTCGAGGATATCTCAGCGCATGGGCGCAGTATTCGATTCTTGCCGAGGATGAATCACACCGGGAAACTTGCCTGAGTCTCCTGAAAAAGGCAGGGATTCCATCAGCCATTTACTACCCCAAACCCCTGCATCTTCAAGGAGCCTTTGCCAACCTGGGTTATAGGAAGGGAGATTTCCCTGTCAGCGAATCATGTGCACAGAGGATTTTCAGCCTGCCGATGTATCCGTATCTGGTAGATAGCGAACAGGCGCAGATTCTGAACTGCATCAAAGATTAAATGAGCTTCGAATGGTTCTGGCTGATGGTATTGAATCCGATCTAAAGATGATCAAAAACTCCCGGGTATAGAAATTGATAAAATTCTTTCGTCGTTTGGTTTATCAAAAAATATTGGGCCCTTTCCCGTTGTTGCAAAAATCTGCTCTGATAATCAGTAGGGGAGGTTTTTCAGTCTTATATCACAAAATAAAAAGAAGACTGAAAAAATATTTATGGCGATTCAAAGATATACCGAGCGCCTCAGAAACATTCTCTTCAGAAACAGATCTACTAAAGACCATGGAGGCAAAAACTTATGTCCGGCTGAGTGACTTCCAAATAAAGGCCGATAGGGATGTCATCAGAAGGAAGTTAAGGGCGATCAATGAAGAAATTAAGAAGAAGCGAGGCATATGAAAAGTGAAAGGTCTGATTTCTGTTATCGTTGTCAATTATAATGCCTTGAAACACTTGGTACCATGCTTTGCATCACTGCTCAAAATAGATAATGATGATTATGCGCTGGAAATAATTATGGTGGATAACTTGTCTCAAGATGGATCTGTCCCTGCGATTAGAGATAAATTTCCTGAGATTAAAATCATAGAGAACACCGTCAATAGCTATGCAAAGGCACTAAACCTGGGAATCCAAGCATCCACAGGTACCTATGTGGGTGTCCTGAATCCGGATACCGTTGTAAAGAAAAATTGGCTTATGGGGATTTTCGATATGATGGTTGGGCATGACAGGATTGGTGTGGTCCAAAGCAAGATACTCTTTTCTGATGAAAAGACCATCCATAGTGTCGGAGTTGAGGAAGTCGGAAACTTTCACTTTCGGGATATCGGATTTGATGAAAAAGACATAGGACAATACGAGAAGCCAATGGAGATAAATTTCTTCTCAGGTGGATCGGTTTTTTTCAGAAGCGATTGCCTGATGGATGTTGGCAGTTTCGATGAGGATTTCGTGATGAATATGGAGAATATCGATTATAGCATCCGATGTCGTGATAAGGGATGGAGTCTTTTTTATTCACCCAAAAGTGTCGTTTATCATAAATATCCCGGAGCAACCTCTTATGAGTTATGTGAATATTATTGTTCAAGAAACAGGATGCTTCTCCTCGGGAAGCATTTCCCTTTTAAATTGCCGGGTGGTATTAAAACATCCCATTTTTATCTGAAAAGCGACATGGAAAATCTATATCGCTCGCTGATTCAGGCAGTGAAAAAAATGGCCGAATATCAACCTACAGAAATTATTGTCAAGGTTCTCGATGACCTGAAAGATATCGTTCCGAAAGTTTTTGGATCTCAGAAGGCAGTTAATTTTTTCAGCCAGTTGGAAGTGGTATTGGGTCTGCGAAAAATAAAGGTCGGAATTTATGACCATGCTTTTCATATTGCCGGTGGTGGGCAGCGTTATGCAGCAACATTGGCAGAAATTCTGCAGGATGAATATGATATCACGTTTATCGCGGATAAAGATAGTACCCTTGAGCAGTATAAAGAGTGGTTTGGTCTCGACCTGTCCAACTGCAAACTAAAAATTGTTAAAATACCGTTTTTTGAGAAAACCCGTCAGTATCATATTGATGAAGGCATGATTATCAACGAAGAAACTAATCCTTTCGACATCATCAGCCAGGAAAGCCTGAACTACGATATCTTTATTAATGCGAATATGCTGACGAAGGTAAAACCCTTATCTACTCTAGCCATTTTTATTTGCCACTTTCCTGATAGGGAAAAAGAGAGATTCTTCAGTGTGGACAAATACGATTATCTATTAACAAACGGTAATTATGGTTCATTCTGGGTGAAGCAAAGGTGGGGACTTAATCCTACATTACGTCTTTATCCTTCTGTTGATATGTATCATGGTATAGATAGCTTTGATGGAAAATCAAAAATCATACTGTCCGTGGCAAGATTAGAGTCCAGTGGCAGTAAAAAACAATTAGAGATGATCAGGGCATTCCGCAAGCTCTGCAAAATAGACAAACGTGTGAAGCAGGAATGGCGATTCATCATTGCTGGTGGCAGTGCAGGAGATAATCCCTATTTTAATAAAGTAAAAAGAAAAATAAATGCGATTAAGGAGACCAATATTGAATTAATGCCCAACTTGACTAACTCGGAGATCTTAAAACTATATGGCGAAGCTTCAATTTTCTGGCATGCTTGCGGTTTGGGGGAGAAAGATCCCCATTTAGTCGAACATTTCGGGATGACCACCGTCGAAGCGATGCAAAATTACTGCGTTCCCATTGTTATAAATGGGGGTGGCCAAAGAGAAATCGTCGAGCACGAAATCAGTGGGTTCCTGTTTAGTACATTAGAAGAGTTGATATCATGTACATTAAAAGTCATAGATGATGATGAATTGAGAAAAAGAATTGCTCAAAGGGCATACGAAAAAAGTCATAGATTCAATGCTGATATATTCAGAAAAAACGCTCTGTCTTTTCTTTCGACTGTTGAGAATCGATTAAGAGGCGGAGAACCTTTGATCCCTTATAATTGAGGGATTGATTTATCATAAGTTGATTTGGTTTAAAAACTAATGAAGGGAATTATTCTGAATGAATAAATACTTAATCACAGGTTTTTCAGGTTTTGTCGGGCAGTATTTTGTTGAATATCTTGAAAGTAATGAAAAGAATTGCCTTGTTAAAGGCTTGGACATTCAGAACCCCGATTTTAGATTTGATCACTATAAAAACGTCAAGATCAGTTTTGAAAAAATTGATCTCCTATCGAAAGATAATGTTGAATATATTATTTACGAATTTCAGCCAAACTTCATTTTGCACTTAGCTTCATACAGCAGTGTGGCCTTCAGTTGGAAAGAACCTGTTCAAAGTTTTCAGAATAATACGAATATTTTTTTGAATTTAATAGATGCAGTAAGAAAGTTAAATATAGATACTCGTGTTCTTTCCATTGGTTCATCTGAAGAATATGGCAATGTTAATGATGAAGATTTACCGTTAAAGGAGGATCACAAATTAAATCCGGTTAGTCCATATGCCATTGCTAGGCTATCACAGGAATATTTATCAGGGGTTTATATGGATGGCTACGGGATGGATATTGTTTTGACAAGATCATTTAATCATATGGGGCCAATGCAGAAAACTGTTTTTGTTGTATCATCTTTAGCAAAGCAATTGGTTGAAATAAAGAAATCTGGAAAGAATAAAGGTGATGTAGTCACAGGGAATGTTTCAATCGTACGAGATTTTACCGATGTTCGAGATGTCGTCCATGCCTACTATTTGTTGTTAAAGGAGGGCAAGAAAGGGCATATTTATAATGTTTGCAGCGGCATTGGCTTATCTATAAAAGATCTCATTGATATTATAGCTAAGCAGTTAAATATAGAAGTGAATATAATTGTTGATAATCGTTTAATCAGACCGACTGATAACAAGAAAATTATTGGATCAAACGAAAAAATCAAACGAGAAGTGGGATGGGAAAATATTATTTCTCTGGAGCAAAGTTTGAAAGACATAATCATTTACTGGGAAGAGAATTCAAATATTGGAAGTGGTATTGGGCCTTCAGAAAATGAAGGTAAGAATTAGTGATCAACCTCAGCGATCATGGATAAGGATACATCGGGAGTCTTGTTAAAAAAAAGTGTTGCTATTCTGATAATCAATTGGAAATCCTCGACTTTGCTCTTACGTTGTCTGGAGTGCATTGTCAGGCAAGAGCCCACATTAACTGATGTGGTCGTTTTGGATAATGGCGATGATGATCCGATACCGGAAGAATTTTATTCCAGATTTCCTTCGGTCCTCTTCCTGAAAAATGTCAAGAATGTCGGATTTGCTGCTGGAAATAATCATTTATTTCGGTATGCAACGGGCTGCCAATGGATAGCACTGGTGAACCCGGATGCATTTCTGGAACCAGATTGGTTAAGCAAAATGCTCTCTGCTGCAATGGCACATCCAGAATATTCTTTCTTTGCATCTCGTCTTATGCAGGATGCAAATCATGAAATACTTGACGGTGATGGTGATGTCTTTCATGTAAGCGGTTTCGCATGGCGGGAAGGACGTGGTCGCGCCATATCGCAGTGTGCAATTGAGCCGAGAGAGATATTCTCTCCCTGCTCGGCGGCGGCGCTTTATCGGCGCGATGCATTGGAGGCAGTGGGCGGATTTGATGAGGATTTCTTTTGCTATTTCGAGGATGTCGATCTTGGCTTTCGGATGCGTTTGGCTGGTCATCGCTGCTTGCTGGTTCCCGATGCAGTGGCATATCATGTTGGATCTGCAACAACAGGAGGGCAGCACAGTGATTTTGCCGTTTATCATGGCCACCGGAATGTGGTCTGGATGTATGTGAAGAATATGCCCGGCGGGCTTTTCTGGCTGCTGCTTCCTCTGCATATTGTCCTCAATCTTGTAACCATTATCAAGTATTCTCTGCTGGGGCAATGTGCGGTAATCTTGAAGGCAAAATGGGACGCACTCTGCGGTATTCCCCATATGTGGAAGAAGCGGTACGATATCCAGAGAAACCGTAGCGCTTCTGTAAGTGAAATTTGGAAGATGCTGGATAAAAGCTTTTTACCTCGCTTATCACGATTCGGAGCGTATAATACACATAAGCAAACAATACCACCAGCAGGACTAAAATGAAAAAAATATATGCAATAAGAGCAGACAAGATCTTCAAAATTTACTATTAAACACTACCGATTATGCAGTAACGGCATAAAAAAAATGAAACAAATCGAGCCAACTTATCGTCACATCGCCAACGAGACAATTTTTTATAGTAACAGAATTCATACCGATCCATCAAATCCGCCTATTGATATATCGACCACTGATCTTGACAACTTATGCAAAAGGGTCAAACATAGACTTATAGAGCTTTTGAGTGCAAATAGCCTCACCACGCAAGAAATTATTCGTCCTGAGATTTACAAACACGATATTTCCTTTGGTTTCTTGCCGCATTTCAAACGCGGGGATATCCACCTAATATTCAAATCTTTTGAAAACATCCGAATACTTAAAAACGCATATAATATCTGCGTGGTTTCATGGCACCTCGATGCCATCAATGTAGAATCCCCAAACAGCGTTCCTTTGGCAAATCATTACAGAATGTTATCATTACTTGATGAAATTTGGGTTCTTTCGAAGCCACAGAAGGAGATATTGAACCGGTATGGCTTCTTCAACGTTCATCTCGTATCTGAAGATAGTAACAATGAAGAAATTTCCTTTAGTAAGATAATAGAAAGAATTTTGAATATCAAAAGGATGAGCAGTGAATAAAATAACATACTTTATTGATATATTAACTCTTTTTGACGAGACTTATGCAGGTATAGCTAACGTAAATTACCAATTAGCAAAATATTTCTACCAAAATCATAGAGAGAATGCACAGTTTTTCCATTTTGACAAAATCGTGAAGAAGGAAATTGTAAATCTTTTAATTCAAAAAAGAACTGGCAGGGGTTTAAGGGCCTTGAGTGAATCTGGTGAAATGTATGAAACCACCTTAGAATCCTTCTTAAATCACATAAGAACCATAACGGTCGGTATTTTCCCACATGTTAAACCTTTTAGAAACGTATTTGATTATGAGGTCCAGATAATGTACGACCTCACCGTTCTATTGACACCAGAGTTCCACTGTCAGGAAACCTTAAATTGGCACGGCCCACGAATAGAGAAGGACTTGGAAAGTGACAGCCTCTGCGTTTGTATATCCAACTCCACCAAGGAGGACCTTGTGAATTATCTGGCATTCCCCGAGGGAAAGACATTAGTATCCTATTTGGGGTGTCAACACGGATTGCGTGAGGCCAAACCCTATAAGAATATACTCCAAGAGCTTGGAAATAGAATGGAGAAATTTGTTTTAATACTCGGGACCGTTGAGCCGAGGAAAAATATTGAAATGGTTTTCGCCCTTTTAGAGAAAAATCCCCAACTTTTAAATGAATATAGATTTATTTTTCTAGGTCGTGACGCAGGAAAAGACAAATGGGGCGAAACTT
>JBEKJA010000033.1:0-12891 GCA_050011475.1 Syntrophales bacterium | reverse complement strand
ATGGTATGCGTCAGGGCAACAATAGCTGGCCGAAAATCGGATATGGCGGGCCTTGCCCTCCCAGCGGTACACATAGATATTATTTTAAATTATACGCACTCGATGCACCATTGAATCTGGCGCCGGGAGCTGCAAAAGAAGAATTATTACAGGCCATGAAAGGACATATTCTCGCTGAGGCTCAACTCATGGGTAAATATAAGCGAACATCGAGATGAATAAAACAGAACCAATGGCTGTGACTCAAAGGAATGAAAATATGATGCAAAAATGTTAAATCCTTCATTAATAACATTTTTGTATTTCTTCAATTTGCATTCAGGCAAGAGTCGAGATTCAGGGACCTGATGCAAGACAAAGCCCCAACTAAAAGACATTTTTGTACTTAACTCATCACTGCTTCCGCAAGATAATCACATATAATTTTCTTTATATTCAATAAGTTACACTTCATTAACCCATCATCCATTTCGTGGCACGCTAATTGATCTATCAGTTCAGTAAACTATCTCTATCGGGAGGTGTCAAATGAACACAGGTGATACCGCATGGGTATTGATGTCTACGGTCCTGGTTTTTGCCATGACAATACCCGGGTTGGCCCTTTTCTACGGGGGCCTGGTCAGAAGGAAGAATGTTCTTTCGATTTTGATGCAATGCTTCATTATTATGTGCGTCATCAGTCTCCAGTGGGTTCTTTTTGGATACTCCCTGTCCTTCGGACCCGATCTGGCACGCGGCATTATCGGCAGTTTGAAATGGGCAGGCTTGAATTATGTGGGGGCATTGCCGAATCCCGATTATGCGGCAACCATTCCTCATTCGGTTTTCATGATTTTTCAGTGCATGTTTGCGGTCATCACACCGGCTTTGATGATCGGTGCATTCGCGGAGCGGATCAAGTTTTCCGCTTTCCTCATTTTTACAATTCTATGGGCCACCATCGTCTATGATCCACTTGCTCACTGGGTCTGGGGAACCGGCGGGTGGTTGAGAAATCTCGGTGGACTGGATTTTGCCGGGGGAATTGTTGTTCATACAAGTTCCGGGATATCCGCCCTGGTCATGTGCATCCTGCTGGGGAAACGGCTTGGCTATAAAAGAGAGCCGTTCCGGCCGCATAATTTGCCATTTACCGTTATGGGGGCGGCCCTGTTGTGGTTCGGGTGGTTCGGATTCAATGCCGGCAGCGCCCTGGCCGCCAATGATCTCGCAGCGAATGCTTTCATATCCACAAATGTTGCAACAGCCGCCGCCGGCTTAACCTGGGCGCTGATCGAATGGCAGCAGCATGGGGCTCCCACGGTGCTCGGAGTTTCAACAGGTGCAGTCGCCGGCCTGGTGGCCATTACGCCCGCCTGCGGTTTCGTCAATCCCATGAATGCAATTTTTATCGGCATACTGGTGTCTTTCATTTGTTATTTTGCCATAGCCGTCGTGAAGGCAAAACTGGGTTACGACGACGCCCTTGACGTTTTCGGTGTTCATGGTGTGGGCGGCGCCTGGGGTACAATCGCGACCGGACTCTTTGCTGAAAAGGCTGTCAACTCGGCAGGGGCAAACGGACTGCTCCTTGGCGGATCCCAGCTCTGGCCTCAATTGGCCATGGTTGTCATGGCGCCTCTCTTTGCCGCTGTGATGACCTATATTATCTTCAAAGTTGTGGATGCTGCGATTGGTATGCGGGTCACAGAAAAAGATGAAACAATCGGGCTGGATCTGAGCCAACAAAGCGAAGCGGCTTACACGGTCATTGAATAAGGAGGAGGCGAATCATGAAACTGATTGTAGCGATTATACAGACTCATAAATTGGATGAGGTCATGAAGACATTGGAAGAGGCGGACGTTCCCTTGATGACGGTCTCCAATGTATTGGGCCGGGGCAGACAAAAGGGTGTAACAGAGGTTTACAGAGGCATCAAGGAAGTGGGAAGCCTCTTAAGAAAAGTGAAACTGGAAATTGCCGTCAATGAGAATTTTGTGGAACAAGCCATCAACGCCATCATCACAGGCGCAAGGACCGGTGAGGTTGGAGACGGAAAAATCTTCGTGCTCGACCTCAATCAGGTTGTAAGAATACGAACCGGTGAACGGGGCGGCGAAGCTATAGGCTGATCCAAAATGCACAACAAAAAGGCACTTCATGATATGAACTACATTCAGAAGTGCCTTTTTTAGCTGCTTATATAGGTTTAACGTTTTCCGCTGCCGGTCCCTTCTTGCCTTGAACGACGTCAAAACTCACACGCTGCCCTTCGTGAAGATTTTTGAATCCGCTATCCTGGATAACACTGTAATGAACGAATACGTCCCCTCCGCCATCCTGAGCTATAAATCCGAAACCTTTCTTCTCATTGAACCATTTTACTGTACCTTCTGCCATTGTCCGTCTCTCCTCTTCTCAATTTTTTGAAGCTTAGATATCCTGCAGATAAAAAACTTCATCTGTTACTTATATCTGGTATTTATAAAAATTGGAATAAAAAAAAGCTGGCCATAAAAACCAAATAATACAAATACTTGTATAAGAAAATCGTGATGTACGTGTTTTTACACCTATTTTACACCAATAATGGAGCCTTACATGATTGGGTGTCATACATGCCGGCATTAATACAGGAACAATAATGACTCCGCAAGTCTTCCCTTGATTAATTTTCTTAAAAGTGCCAGCTATCCATGCATTAATCGCTATGGGGAGGCTGCTGATGGACTATGAAACGATCCAATTCGAAAAGGAAGGGCCTGTCGGTATTCTTACTCTTAACCGACCAAAATCCCTGAACGCTATGAATTTTGTCATGCTCAACGAGTTCAGGGATTTTTGGAACGATCGATTTCGAGACCATGAGACCAGGGTGATTGTCATTACCGGAGCTGGAAAAGGGTTCAACTCCGGACTGGACATGGGTGATCCCGATATCATGATCCCAAAGGGGGGCTACACACCCAAGATCATCTATGAAATGCAGAAACTTTTTTCCGACTTCATCCTTTTCATGCGGCGTTGCCCCCAACCTGTGATCGGCGCCATCAATGGCGCGGCTGCGGGAGCCGGTTTCTCCATTTCCATGGCCTGTGATGTCCGGCTTGCCGCTCCGGAAGCCAAGTTCTCGGCAGCCTACATCAATATTGGTACAGGCGGAGCGGATATGGGATCCTCCTGGTTGTTCCCGAGGCTGGTAGGGACTGGCAATGCCGCACGATATCTGATGACCGGCGACTTTTTCGGTGCGGAGGAAGCATTGAGAATCGGTTTTGTTCAGGCAATCGTTGATAAGGAATCCCTGCTTGGGGAGGCCGTGAAAATGGCTCAGACCATGGCGGGAAAATCACCGCTTGGGTTGAGGCTGACTAAAGAAGCCCTGAATCGGAATACAGGAGGACTCAGCCTTGAAGATGCGATCCAGATAGAGGATCGGAACCAGGCCATGTGTGTTGTGCAGACAATGACACAAAATAAAACCGGTGTCTGAATAACCGACAATCAGTAAGGAGGGACCCAAATGAAGCAGGAAAGATTCTGGCGACAGTATTGGGATGAAGGAATGGATGACATGGATCCAGCCTTATTCGAGACGACATATACCAGAGTAATCCAGCCTGCATTTACAAAGTTTCCCAATAAGACTGCATTCGCCTATATGGGCAGACATGTCAGTTACGCAGAGTTTAATGCGGCAAGCAATCGGTTTGCCAACATGTTTCTTGCCGGTGGATTTAAGAAAGGTGATGTCATTAGCATTAACCTGCCCAACATGCCGGAATATCTAATTGCCTGGTTGGGGACGTTGAAGGCGGGCTGCACAGTGTCGGGTGTTTCGATGCTTCTGTCTACGCAGCAGATAGCCTATCAACTCCGGGATGCAAAAGCGAAGGCTCTTATCACCCTGGATATTTATTTTGCCGACCGGGTTCCCGAGCTTGTCGCACAGTTGCCTGATTTGCAGATGATCATCACTGCCAGGGCGGCCAGCTTTATTCCAGGTCTTGAAGGAAAAGTGTCGGCTTTGGATGGAAGAACGGTTCGTACTTTTGATGATATTCTGAATGATGAGAAATTTCCCGTTGTTCACCCCGACATCGAAGTGACACCGGATGATATCGCGTACCTGCAATATACCGGCGGCACAACCGGGATGCCAAAGGGCGCCATGCTCAGCCATAGAAATTCCGTTTCCGATCTGCTGATTTACCGGAAATGGCTGGGATGGAAAGATGGTGAAGTAATCGGTGTTTCGGGTTTTCCCTTCTTCCATATCGCAGGTATCTTTGTAAGTGCATGTGCGATCCATATGGCGGCAACTCAGGTACTCATTCCCAATCCGTGTGATACCGATCATATATGTGCTGAAATAGAAAAATATAAGCCCAGCCTACTTGTGAACGTGCCAGCGCTATACCAGATGCTTTTGGCGAATCCGAAATTCCGGACGATGGATCATTCCCATGTGCAGACATGCATATCTTCTGCGTCGCCGTTTCCCGAAGAGGCGCAGAAAGAGTTTGAAAAAATCGTTGGCAGAGGGAAGTTATTGGAAAACCTCGGTATGACTGAAACGTCCCCTTTAATTGCCTGCAACCCGGTGAAAGGCAAGAAAAAATTGGGGTCTGTCGGCCTACCTCTCATCAACACGGACATCAGGCTGCTCGATCCGGTTACCGGTGAGGAGATGCCCATCGGGGAACCTGGTGAAATATTCGTAAAAGGGCCGCAAGTCATGGTAGGCTACTACGGAAAACCGGAAGAAACTAAAAAAGCGATAGATGCAAACGGTTATATGCACACGGGCGACGTGGCCGTCCAGGATGAAGAAGGTTATTTACGCATTGTTGATCGCACAAAGGACATGATCATTGTCGGCGGCTACAAGGTCTTTTCCGTGAAAGTCGAGGCAATACTCACGGAACACCCCGCGGTTGGAGCCGTTGCGCTGGTCGGCGTTCCCAATCCGGATCGGCCCGGATCGGAATTGGTTACAGCTTTCGTCCAACGGGATCCGAAATATATATTCGGAGGGGATCAGTTGGATCTGAAGCAGGACATTCTTGCATTTGCCAGGGAGAAACTGGCACCTTTTGAAGTTCCGAAATATATTGAATTCATAAAAGAACTGCCTCTGACCCTTGTTGGAAAGCTTGACAAGAAAGTCCTGCGAAAGGAAGCTCCGCAAATATTGTTTAAAACCGTTTAAAGGAGAAAAATATTTAGCTTTCTTGTTGATAATCTTAAAAATTTAAGTTAGGGGTTCAGGCAGTCGATTGGATCATGGTCTATTTTAGGGTTGGTGGAAAGAAAAAAAGACTGGCGAGGTTGATCGGGTATGAAGAAAGATGAGAAGGAGCAGAAGAACAAAACTACTGGTGATGATAAATTAAAGGAATTTATAGATAAAATTAAAGGGTATTTCAAATTAGGATCTTTAAAAGACAAAAAAAAGGAAGAACCGGGAAAGACGAAAGACAAGTCTCCCAAAAAGGCTAAAAGCAATAAGCAGCAAAAGAGCCCACCCACAAAAAAGGGCAAGAACAAGAAGAATAAGAATCGCTAAAATGTTCACGTACCGGTTTTTATGGCCCGGTAGGAAGCAAGTGTCTTTTCTGCTGCAAACAATTGTATTAACTTGTGTCCATCCGGAAACTCCGGATGAGATACTATTAGTTTCCGGGTGCAAACTAACTTATTACTCTACTCCGATTGCTCCCGGCCATAAATAATAAAATCCGGTTTTAAGGTTGAGACTCTCCGGAATCTCGATATTGATCGCCGCCAATTTTGGATCTTCAGCCGTCACGGCCGCACTATTATAATAATTATCCTCCGGAAATTCAGCGCGGCGATATACCACGACACGCGCATCGTCAGGGATTCCCGCCATTTTTTTCGATTCTGCAAATGCATCACTTAAATAACCGATCCTGTCAACAATCCCTAGCCTCAAAGCGTCGTCAGCAAGGAAAATGCGCGCTGTGGCTATTTCTTCCAGTGAAGCTTTCTGCGGGTTGCGATGCTTTTGTACCAGATTCATGAAGCGTTCTCCAAAATCATTCACTGCTTTCTGCATGAGTTTTAATTCCTCTTCGGTGCTTGCTCTGAAAGGTGAACCCATATCCTTGTTTTTTCCATGTTTTTGCACATCAATGCCAACACCGATTTTATCCAGAAGGCCGCCGACTTTGGGCTGAATGAAGATAACACCGACGGAGCCTGTGACCGTTGTAGGATGAGCAATAATCATATCCGCTGGAAGGGCGATGTAGTAAGCGCCCGATGTCGCCATATCCATCATGGCGGCTACGACTTTCGTTCCGGTTCTTTGTTTATATGCAGAAATTTCATGATACAGCAGATCGCTCGCCGTTATCGTACCTCCAGGAGAATTGATTTTGAGCAGAACCACCTTGACATGTTTATCTTTTTCGGCCTTATTCAGTTGAGAAACAATCTGCTGCACAATACTTGGGGAAGTCATCATAAAGCTCTTTTTAGAAGCATCCGATATGATGCCATTTACAGGAATCAACAGGATTTTGTCAGCACCGCTACCCTCGAGCGTATATTCTTTCAGCGGTTCCATTCCTTCACCGAAAAGATTGATTCTGGGACCTGAACATCCAGTCAGCAAAACCAAAATAAAAATTACCGCCAGGAAATACATTTTCCGCATAACGATTACCTCCCCAAAAGAATTGAGCGTTGATTGGCTTATTATGCCTGACAGCTCCTTTTTTCAAGATTATTATGACGAACTTCCAAAGAGATTGCGAAAAAACACTAATCCATATATTTCAATTTCGCAATGATTGTAGATTGATAGGTGATTGGAAGTGAGTATCTACCGTTACATGAGAAATGAACATTGTTTATGATTTATGCTATGATTCCTTAACACGACGAACTGACAGGATTGTATCTAATCAGTGCATAAACGGACAGTTCTCAAAAAAAGCACCTTACAATCTTTAAGGGCATCGGGCAGATATTCCGGGCATTGCGCTATCGAAATTACCGTCTTCTCTTCATAGGCCAATGTATATCTTTAATTGGAACATGGATGCAGCAAATTGCTGTGGGTTGGCTCATCTATCGCTTCACCAATTCGGTTTTTCTACTCGGATTGGTCGGTTTTGTTGGAATGTTGCCGACATTTCTGGTCGCACCATTCGCCGGGGTTTTTCCGACAGGTGGAATCGCCTGAAAATTTTGATCCTCACCCAAACATTATCCATGCTGCAGGCGCTCATCCTTGCGGTCCTCGTTTTGACCAGAGAACCATCACTGCCTGGCAAATCATCCTTCTCAGCGTGGTCCTTGGCTGTGTGAATGCCGTCGGTGTTCCGACGCGGCAGTCATTCGTTATACACATGATTGAAGACAGGAATGATTTGGGAAATGTAATAGCACTGAACTCCGCTATGTTTAATGCCACCCGTTTTCTTGGCCCATCCGTTGCGGGAATTTTAATAGCACTCACAGGGGAAGGAATGTGTTTTCTTATTAATGGGCTTAGTTATCTGGTTGCAATTGCAGCTTTAATGGCAATGAACATTCCTCATATACCCTTGGAGAATAAAAACAAAAAGGTTCTGCACGACCTTAAAGAAGGATTTGTTTACGCTTACAATGAAGAGCCGATCCGCCTGACTCTGCTGATCCTTGCATTGACCAGTATCATCGGTATACCTTATATGGTCCTGATGCCGGCATTTGCGCGGGATATATTGCATGGTGGACCGCATACCCTTGGCTTCCTCATGTCCTCCTCGGGCGCGGGTGCACTATTGGGAGCCTTGTATCTCGCCTCCCGAAAAAGCCCCCGGGGTCTTATGAGAAATATCCCTTATCGCGGCAGGTATTTTTGGTATTGGATTAATCGGATTCTCGCTTATCCACATCCTCTGGTGTTCCATAGCACTCATTCTTGTGGCCGGCTTCGGCATGATGATCCTGATCGCATCAAGCAATACACTGCTCCAAACTATTGTGCAGGATGACAAACGCGGTCGAGTCATGAGTTTCTTTGCAGTTTCTTTTATGGGAATGGGACCTTTTGGCAGTCTGCTGGCGGGCGGCCTTGCGTCCTGGATTGGTATTATACGTACTCTGCTGATAGGGAGGAGTTGCTGTTTCATCGGGTCAATCTTATATGCAAGGAAGTTTTCTGTCTTTGGGGCCACTTTGAAAAGAGGTACTCATGGTCATTAAATTGCCGTAATATTTTGATTAACAAAAAATACTTGACTAACGGACAATAAAACAGGAAAGCGAAACTTGTCAACATCTCCATATTTTCATAGGTTGTAATTGGAAAGGATGAGACAAGGATGAATAACACGGTAGCATTTATTCTGTTGGGCGTAGTTGCCGGAATCCTGAGCGGTATGATTGGAATCGGCGGAGGAACAATCATTGTTCCGGCCCTCGTTATCCTATTCGGTTTTTCCCAGCATATGGCACAGGGCACAACATTGGCGCTGCTCGTTCCGCCAATCGGGATCCTGGCTGTGTGGACCTATTACAGGGCCGGTTATGTGGATCTGCAAACTGCCGGGCTCGTATGCATCGGGTTTGTTATCGGAGGATTCATCGGCGCCAAGGTCGCAACGAATCTGACCAGCGCAGTCCTGGAAAAAATATTTGGGATAGCCCTTCTGATCATTTCTCTTAAAATGATTTTCACCCGTTAATTCTATGTATAAACTACAAGAAGGAGCCAATATGCACAGGATATATTTATTATTTATTTTACTTTTTGCACTGGTACCATATCACTCGGAGGCGCAGGAGTCGCCGATCAAAAGAGGGGACGTGCTGAGTCTTCAAAAGTGCGTGGAGATATCATTAAAGAATCATCCAAGTATCATATCCGCAGTGAGCACCGTGAGAGCAACCCAGGCAAGAATCGACCAGGCGAGGGCAAACTATTATCCCCAGATCAACTGGTCATCGGGATACAACAGAAACTCCGCACCGACCACAACCATAGGGGGAAGCGGGGGGATCATTGTGGGCGTGGGGCCGTATGATCAATATTCTAGCGCTGTGACCCTCAGTCAGAATATCTATGATTTTGGAAAGACCTCAACCCAGGTGAAAATTCAAAGCCTGACCGCCGATTCCTCCCGCTATGATCTTGATCTTGCCCTGAGCCAGCTTGTCTTCACCGTCAAGCAGGCCTACTATGATTTGCTGCAGGCGAAAATAAATCGGGACGTTGCGGCAGACACAGTCTCTCAATTTCAGCAGCATCTCGACCAGGCGGAAGCTTTTTTTCGAATTGGCACCAAGGCAAAAATCGATGTGACAAAAGCAGAGGTCGACCTGAGCAATGCAAAATTAAATCTTCTGACTGCTGAGAATGTCGTAGGAATTGCCAAGGTGACACTTAACAATGCCATGGGTATTCCCAGCGCTCCGGAATATACGATTGAAAGCCAATTTACTCATGAAACATATCCGGTAAACTTTGAGGAAGTTTTAAAAAAGGCTTATGGTTACAGGCCGGACCTTCTGTCGTTAATTGCCAAAAGAGATGCAGCCGATAAATCGATTGACCTGGCGAAAACGGGTTACTACCCGACTTTGTCCGGTGACGCCAGCTATGGACGGACTGGCGGTGATTTTCCATTGGCAGAAGACTGGACAGTCGGCGCCACCTTATCTTTTCCCTTGTTCAGCGGTTTTTTAACCAAGTATCAGGTGGAAGAAGCCAAGGCGAATCTAAGCGTGTTCAAAGCAAATGAAGAGTCATTGCGGCAAAGCATCCGTCTGGATGTGGAGCAGGCATATCTGAATCTAAAACAGGCTGAACTGAAAATCCCCACTTCTGAAATCGCGGTCAAACAAGCCGATGAAAACAACCAGCTTGCCGGGGGACGCTATCAGACAGGTGTTGGCAGTCCTATCGAAGTGACAGACGCCTTGGTGGCATTGAGCAATGCAAAAACAGCCTACACCCAGGCACTCCACGACTATAAAATTGCACAGGCGGCAATCGAGAAAGCGATGGGTATGAAATGAAGAAAAAGGCCATCATCGCCGGGATAGCGGTCCTGCTTCTGGCGGGTGGAGCGTATTTTGCCTTCCACAAAACAGACGGCAATCCCGTATACAAAACGGAGAACGTCACGAGGGGAGACATCCGGGCCTCGGTGACCGCTACAGGTACGGTGAATGCGGTAACGACGGTTCAGGTCGGCACACAGGTGTCCGGAACCATCAAAAACATTTACGTGGATTACAACTCTCCCGTAAAAGACGGCCAGCTTCTGGCATTGATCGATCCGGAGACTTTCGAATCCCAGGTTTATCAGGCAAGGGCCAATCTGCTTCTGGCAAAGGCCAATCTGGAGAAGGCCCTTGCCGCCGTCGTTGATGCAAAAAGAACCATGGACAGAAA
Organism: Syntrophales bacterium; assembly: GCA_050011475.1. GTDB lineage: Bacteria > Desulfobacterota > Syntrophia > Syntrophales > JBEKJA01 > JBEKJA01. The sequence continues at coordinate 2,489 of JBEKJA010000033.1, read as the reverse complement.
CAAGGTGCTGTTGGCCAATCATTTTATCGCCCAGAGCGATCTTGACACTTCCGAAACTAATTATCAGACGGATGTTGCCCAGGTCAGCGCATCGAAGGCCCAGGTCGAACAGGCAAAAGCCGCCTTGACATCATCGGAGATCAATTTAAAATATACAAGGATCCTCTCGCCCGTATCGGGAACGGTCATCTCCAGGAATGTGGATGTCGGGCAGACGGTCGCAGCAAGCTTCCAAACGCCGACTTTATTCTCCATTGCACAGGACCTGGCGAAGATGCAGATTGATACCAATGTCGATGAGGCGGATATTGGAAAAGTCAAAGTCGGGCAGCCCGTGGAATTCACCGTGGATGCCTATCCAGACATCATATTCAATGGAAAGGTATCCCAGGTGAGAAATGCCCCCATTACGGTGCAGAATGTTGTCACCTATGACGTGGTGATCCTTGTGGATAACTCGGATTTCAAGCTTAAGCCCGGTATGACGGCCAATGTATCCGTCATCACATCCATTAAAAAAGGTGTGCTGAGGATATTGAACGCTGCATTAAGGTTCAAGCCGGCCGATTTACAGACAAAGGCACCTTCAGAAAAGGGTTCAAGCGTTTGGGTCCCGGGTACTAATATGGAGCCGAGACGTGTGAAGATAGTCACCGGAATCAGTGACGGAAATTACACTGAAATCGTTTCCGGAAATCTGCGGGAAGGTTCTGAAGTCATCATAGCTTCATCAGAAACTGATAAGAAGGCCGCGGCATCGGCCCCGTCCGGTCCGAGGTTCATTCGCTGACATGGCGCTGATAGAAACACAAAACCTTGAAAAAACTTACAAGATGGACGGTACGGAAGTCCGTGCCCTTGACGGGGTATCGCTTACGATATCCAGGGGTGAATTCACTGCCATCATGGGGCCGTCGGGTTCGGGAAAATCGACATTTATGAACATGGTCGGCTGTCTGGATAAGCCAACCGGGGGCCGGTATCTCCTGGATGACATTGATATCGGGAACCTCGACCGGGATGAACTGGCTGATATCAGGAACCGAAAGATCGGTTTTGTCTTTCAGGGGTATAATCTCCTCCCAAGAACATCGGCCCTGGAAAATGTTGAAGTGCCCATGCTTTACAACGGCACTCCCCCCAGGAATCGAAGACAGATGGCCCTTGCCGCCTTGCAGTCTCTTGGATTGGAAGGGAGAGAACACCATTATCCGAATCAGCTATCCGGCGGCCAGCAGCAGCGGGTTGCAATCGCCAGAGCCCTGGTCAACCATGCCCCGCTCATACTCGCTGATGAACCGACGGGAAATCTAGATACCAAAACCAGCATTGAAATCATGGAACTTTTTGTCAAATTGAATAAGGAATCCGGCATCACTCTCCTTTTGGTAACCCATGATCCCGATGTCGCGTCATTCAGCAAAAGAATCATTCATTTTCTCGACGGCCGGGTTATCAGCGATGAAGCTGTGAGGAAACCATGATCAGCATCCCTTCAACATTGAAAATATCTTTCCGCGCATTGCGTGTCAACAAGATGCGCTCCGCCCTCACCATGCTTGGGATCATCATTGGTGTTGCTGCAGTGATCGCCATGATTGCTATTGGAGCCGGGGCAAGCCAGAAAATAGAAGAGCAGATAGCTTCAATCGGCAGCAACCTGCTCATTATCGTGCCGGGCAGCACAACATCCGGCGGGCTTCGTATGGGTGCCGGCTCTCAGCCAACATTGACGACCGGTGATGCAGATGCCATCTTGAAAGAATGTCCATCCGTTGCTGAAGTCGCCCCGGTCCTGAATGGGCTGGCCCAGGTTATTTATGGTAACCAAAACTGGTCAACCGAAATTGACGGCACCACCCAAAGCATGCTTATCATAAGAAATTGGACATTGTCTTCGGGAAGACCCTTTACTGACCAGGACATCAGAAGTGCAACAAAAGTATGTATTTTAGGTCAAACGGTCGTAAATGATCTGTTTGGGAATCTGGATCCCATCGGCCAGGTGATCAGGATCAAGAAAATCCCCTTTACCGTCATAGGTGTCCTTGAAGAGAAAGGCCAATCCATGATGGGGCAAGATCAGGACGATATTGTCTACATTCCGGTCACCACAGCCCAAAAGAAGATATTCGGGACGACATTCCCGGGAATGGTGCGTATGATCATGGTGCAGGCAAGCAGCACCAGCAACCTGGATCCGGCTCAAACCCAAATCACAGATCTGCTTCGTCAACGGCATCATATCGGTCGGAAACAGGATGATGACTTTACCGTCCGAAATTTGAGCCAGATGCTGCAGGTTGCCGAGCAGTCCACCAAGGTCATGGCCCTCCTGCTTGGCGCTATTGCCTCCGTTTCACTGTTGGTCGGAGGTATCGGGATTATGAATATCATGCTGGTTTCCGTGACGGAAAGGACCCGGGAAATTGGGATCCGGATGGCTATCGGTGCTAAGACATGGGATATTCGGCTCCAATTCATCATTG
>JBEKJA010000032.1:0-12910 GCA_050011475.1 Syntrophales bacterium | reverse complement strand
TAAGCTTAAAACAAAGAAGGAACAGGATGTTCAACAGCTGATGGTCCAGATAAAGGATGCGAATTACGGCTTGTTGAGTATGCAAAGGGTGCGTGTTGTGCCCGAAAATCTCAGGCGGCAGAAACTTGGGAAGATCGCAATCTGTCAGGGTTGTGGCGAGGCATATCCAGTGAGAGACGGTGATCGCTGCAGATGCTGTCAGGGCGAGTCACCTTATATTTAAATGTGGATCTCAAATCCGTCATCCTGAACTTGATTCAGGATCTATTCGCTGAATAAAAAATTCAGCGTGACCTGTAAGTCGGGTTATTGGTCATTAACATTTGTCACGTTTCTTAAAGAATAGTTTCGCTTTATTTCATTCATCCTTTTTTTCACCAATTCCACAGTCGGACCGTACTGTCTGGGCGCAAACTTGACAAAGCTTTCATATGAGGTGACCGCTTCCCTGGTAAGGCCCGCCTTATCACATGCTACTGCCCTGCTGTAATAGGCTTCGGCATAAACAGGATTGATCTCGATAGCTTTCGTGAAATCAGCAATCGCCATGGAATAAAGGCTTTCGGCGGCATAAGCGACCCCCCGGTTGAAATAACTCACTGCATTGGATGGGTTGATCTCTATGATTTTTGTGTAATCCAGAACAGCCATGCCATAAAGCCTCTGAACTATGTAAGTTTTTGCACGGTCACTATAGGCCGCGGCGTCTTTAGAGTCTATGGCTATCACTTTTGTAAAATCAACAACCGCATCAGGATACAGCCGCTCCCTGTTATAGGCATTCCCCCTCATGGTGTAGGCATGGATATAGTTTGGGTTGATCTCGATGGCTCTTGTATAATCTGCAATGGCCAGCCCATGACGACCCTTCGCATAATAGGCACACCCGCGGTTGTAATAGGCAACGGCGTATTTCGGATCGTTCTCTATGGCCATATTGAAATCCTCTATGGCCGGGGTATAAAGGCCCTGGGCAGCATATGCATTCCCGCGATTGTTATAGGCTATGGCAAGATGCGGGCTGATTTCTACGGCTCTTGTAAGATCGGCAACGGCTGCGTCATATAAGCCTTTGGCATTATAGGCATTGCCCCGATTGCTGTATGCTTCTGCGTATTTCGGATTTATTTCTAGGGCCTTCGTATAATCGACGATGGCTAGGTCATAGAGCCCAATGGAAATATAAGCAACTCCGCGGTTGTTGTAAGATACGGCATCCCTGGGATTAGCCGCTATTGCTTTTGTATAATCCTCAATGAGCTTGTCATCTTCCTTCACCCCATCAGCATGGGCCACTCCAACATATGAAAATCTTTGAGCGTATGGCATGCTTGATATTGTCTTCAGCAAATCGTATGCACCGAAGAGCAATAACAGTATGAAAAAAGGGATAGTCTGCCAATGCCTAAAAAAACTTCCATTCATGTTAATCATAGCCGAAAAAAATTGTGGGAAATAGTTTTTTGACAATTATTGTATTGTATACTTTGTTTCTATTTTTTCAATCGGAATATGATGAGTCATCTGATTCCCTAATGTTTTTGAACAGTAAGTCCTCTTGAACTGTTATCGGGCTCATTGAAAGGAATGGTGAGACTGTATATGCCGTATTCCATAACGGCCCTGATCGGCAGATTTGCCTTTTCATAGACGGCAAGCATCGCTTTGTTATCAGCAAGCACATCCGCTCGAAATCCCTCGATGCCCTGCTCTCTGGCGATCCTGATTATCATCTGAAGAAGGAATGTAGCGATGCCGTGACCTTGGTAATGTTCATCCACTACAAAGGCGGTATCCGCGTAAGGCCGGTCTTGAAGTCGAAAGTAGCGGCCTTCGGCAATAATCCTCTCGATGCCGGCTTCAATGACGGTGCCGACGATGGACATGATCCGTCGGTAATCGATATTTACGTATTCCTGCATTTTCCTGTGGGGCATAACCTTGATGGAACTGAAGTACCTGTAATAAACCGTCTGGTCGGAAAACCGGTAGAACAGCCGGCGCATTTCCTCTTCATCGGAGGGTTTGATCGCCCTGAACACCACGGTGAGGTCTTTGTTGAACACATGCGTGCATGCCAAGTGATTGGGATACAGGTGACCCGATTCGGCAATATAAATCTGATCCCTGTATAGGATATGGGCTTCCTTTGCCTTTCGGACAAGTTCAAGCCTGTCATCGGGATGTGCAATGTCAATGAGGGCCTGGGTCCTCTCTCGCACCGTTCGCCCGGTCATGGAGGCGACACCGTATTCCGTCACGATCAGATCAAGGATCTCGTTGTTGGTGAACAGGTTGGGCAACCCTTCCACGGAGGCGAGAATGTTCGATTCGCCCTTCAGGTTTCTACTGGTCATGGCAAATATCTTGCGTCCCCCGCGTGAATGGTTGACCTCATTAAAATATTCCTGGGCCTGACCTGCGCTTGCCGTAACATTACCCTTGCCGACATGAAGGGCTACATTCCCTCTGAGATCTATTTTTCGTATGGGAAGAATTCCGATCATCCGGTCATTCATACCGATCCGGACATGATCGGAAACGATATGGATCGGCTGAAATTCTATGAGTGGGTTCCGGTGCAGCCACTTCATCAGATCCTCGGTTCCCTGGGCATATGCCGTCACTGATTTCCCCTCAAAATAGCCTTTTTTTCTGTTTGTCACTGCCCCGCACTGGACCAGATCCATCAATGCATCCGTGAAGAAAAACGTATGAATACCCAGATGCCGCTTACGTGAGAGGTGACGGCCCAGGGCATCAAAAAAGACACCGGGATAGAAAGAGAGGCAACTGCCGTCTTCAATCATTGATGCTACGTTTTCCGCAACTTTATCTGTGATGGGATCGATTGGAAGGCGGGGGAAATAAATCGGCCGCTCGGTGGCCTCGACAAAATAATGGAAGTCGTCCACATGTACATAAGTAGCGCCCATTGTTTCGGGAATCCATGGATTGATTTCTCCTACGACCAGGGAAGCCATTTCCATGGCGTACTTCGCCGCATCTATAGCGACACCGAGACTGGAGAAACCGGCCGGATCAGGAGGAGTGATCTGGATAAAGGCAACATCGACACGAATGACGCCTGAATCGACAAGTTCAGGCAGTCGTGAAAATCTGCTCGGAATCAGGTCCACATTGCCGGATGTGATCGCTTCACTGGCGATCCACCCGGAAAAGAAAGTCTTCAGCCGGTACTTCTGGGATTCTTCCGGCCTTATCTCGCTGATTGCATCTCCAAGGCTTACGAACTGTATCAGCTCCAGGTCGTTCAGGTTTCCGAGGGTCGATGCTTTCAAATGCTTCACCAGTGTCCTCGGCTCTGCCGCCCCGGTTCCGAGGAATATGCTCATCCCCGGTTCAATCTTCAATAAAACCTCATCAGGCGTAATGATCTTTTCCTTCCATGAATTGCCGGCGTTTTCCTGCATGTTCCATCCTTTCCGGGAAGTAGAACACCGTAATCCTGATCAATTATTCAGATCAGGGCTGCGAGCCTGCGCAGCGCCTCATCGAGGGCATCCACTTTGGGACCGCCGGCCTGGGCCAAATCGGGGCGGCCGCCACCGCTGCCGCCCACGATCGGTGCGATGGCCTTAATAATGTTTCCTGCATGATAGCGGCCGGTCAGGTCTTTTGTGACGAGACATAAGAGCATGGCCTTATCCCCGGCGGCACTGCCAAGAAGGATAACGCCGGAGCCAAGCTTGTCACGCACCTTGTCTCCAAAATCGCGGAGACTCTTCACGTCAGAAGCGTCCACTTTTACAGCAAGAACTTTGACGCCTTTGATCTCCATAGCCCGATCAAGAATATTGGCAGAATCTTTTGCCGCCAATTTACCTTTGAGCGCTTCGATTTCCTTTTCCAGCGCACGCTGGTGCTTCAGAAGTTTGTCCACCCGATCTGCCACCTCATTGGAACCGGCCCTTAAAAGCTCCGCAGTCTTCCTGAGGTCATCTTCGAGGCTTAACAGATACTTAACAGCCTCCCGTCCGGCTAAAGCTTCAATACGGCGTACCCCGGCGGCGACAGAAGCTTCGCTGACCACTTTCAGCAATCCGATGTCACCTGTATGCCGGACATGGGTCCCGCCACAAAGCTCGGCACTGATATCTCCCATATGAACAACCCTCACCCGGTCACCGTATTTTTCATCAAATACAGCAGCAGCACCGGATTTCATTGCCTCATCTTTTGGCATGATGGTTGTCACTACAGGGTGGTTTTCACGGATGTACCGGTTAGCCAGCATTTCAATCTGTTTGAGATCATCTTCCTCTATCTTCGAGAAATGCGTAAAGTCAAAGCGAAGCCGCTCCGGACCCACCAGGGAGCCCGACTGCTTCACATGATCTCCAAGAACTTTCCTCAAGGCGGCATTGAGAAGGTGAGTCCCGGAATGATGTGCTTCTATCGCTCTGCGGGATTCCATATCCACTTTCAGGGTTCCTCCCTGTCCTGATTTAATCCGGCCCTTTTTCACCTTACCGATGTGGGACACAACGTCTTCCACCGGGGTCCGGGTCTCCCAGACTTCGAAGAGAAAGTCTTCGCCTTCAATGACTCCCGTATCACCCACCTGGCCGCCCTTTTCACCATAAAAGGGCGTCTGGGCTGTGAAGATCTCTCCATTCTGACCCTCTTCCAGTATGTCGACCCGTTCATCATTTTGCAGCATGGCCGTTACATAAGAATCCGCCTGGGTAACTCCTTCATATCCCACAAAATTCGAGGTGATCCCATCTACAGATAGGCGCTTATACACATCGGCCACGGTCTGTTCGCCGCTCCCCTTCCAGGATTCACGGGCCTTCTCACGCTGAGCTTCCATGGCCTGCTGAAACCCCTCCATATCCAAGCTAAAATTATCCCTTTTGACAATATCGGCCGTCAGATCCACGGGAAAGCCAAACGTGTCGTAGAGTTTGAATACCACCTGCCCAGGAACTGCCAGTTTTCCGGATTGCTTCAGGGATGCCACTGCATCGTTCAGAATCCTCAGTCCCGAATCAAGCGTATCTATAAAACGCTGCTCCTCATTAAGAATCACTTTTCTGATGTAAGCTTCTTTGGCAATCAGATCTTCATAGGGATCCTTCATCCGGTTCACAATGACAGGAACAATCTCATTTAAAAAAGCCTTATCGAGACCGAGGAGTTTTCCATGCCGGGCGGCCCTTCTCAGGATGCGCCGGAGCACATAACCCCGTCCTTCATTGCTGGGTAAAATTCCATCGTTTATAAGGAAGGTCACCGCACGGCTGTGGTCTGCGATGACCCGCATGGAGATATCACTGTCCGGATCGGCGCCATACTTTGTGCCGCACAGACGCGCCACAAAATCAATGATCGGTATGAATAAGTCCGTATCATAATTGCTTCTGACACCCTGTACCACCGCGGTTAAGCGCTCCAGCCCCATTCCCGTATCGATGTTGGGCTTCGGCAGGGGATTCAGGTTGCCTTGAACGTCCCGATCGAACTGGGTAAACACATGGTTCCATATTTCCAAGTGCCTGTCGCAATCACATTCCACACTGCAATCCGGGCGCCCGCAGCCCACATCCGGCCCCTGGTCATAGAGGATTTCAGAGCAGGGGCCACACGGCCCCGTTTCACCCATCATCCAGAAATTGCTCTCCCTTCCCATGCGAACGATCCGCTCCTGCGGAATGCCGATTAGCTTATTCCAGATATCAAAAGCCTCATCATCATCCTGGTATACGGTAATCCAAAGTTTCTCCTTTGGCAGGCCCACCACCTCTGTGAGATATTCCCATCCCCAGGAGATTGATTCCTTCTTGAAATAATCGCCGAATGAAAAATTCCCCAGCATTTCAAAGAATGTGTGGTGGCGGGCTGTATAACCCACGTTTTCCAGGTCGTTATGCTTGCCTCCGGCCCGGACACATTTCTGGGACGAGGTTGCCCGTTTATAACCCCTGTCTTCCAGTCCAAGAAAACAATTTTTAAATTGAACCATGCCTGCATTTGTGAAAAGAAGGGTAGGATCGTCCTTGGGGATAAGCGATGAGCTTGCCACCCGTGCATGGCCCTTACTTTCGAAATATTTTAAAAAGCTCTCCCTGATTTCACTTCCGGTCATTATCACTAAAAAAATTATCCTCCATTGGTTGGTCCATTGCATCCCGGATGGAGTCAGACGAAAATCCTTTTCCATAAAGGCTTCTGATGATCCTGGCTTTTTCCTGTCCGGTCAGATGGTTAAAGGGCCTACCCCCCGTTTTTCTCCTGATCAGGTCCCTGATGACTTTCAATTCAGGTGTTTCCTGCCGAAGCTCTTCAAGAACCTCATGAATATTTTCTTTGCTGATGCCTTTCTCCAACAGGCTCATCTCAATCCTGCGATTTCCAAGGCGCCGGTTGACGGCAAGGTTCCTGGCCCATTGGCGGGCAAAGACTCCGTCGTCAAGATAGGCCGACTCATACAAGCCCGTAACGACTTTGTCAATTACCGATTCCGTGTAGCCTTTATCATAGAGTTTTCGGCGGATCTCTCTTTCACTGCGCGGCCGGGCAGCCAGCCAGCGAAATGTCTGCAGCCGTGCTTTCGCAATGCGCGTATCATGATCTCCGGAATGCATGGATTCAGGATCAGGGTACTCAGGCACTTTCGGTACCCGGTTGTTTCAGGTCGAGCTTTTCACGAACGGCCCCCTCAATTTCAGCCATGAGGTCGGGGTTCTCCTTAAGAGCGGTTTTGGTATTATCCCGGCCCTGCCCCAAACGCTCTCCTTTATAAGAATACCAGGCACCGCTTTTGTCGATAATGCTGTTTTCCGCTGCCAGATCGAGAATGTCTCCCTCGCGTGAGATACCTTCGCCAAATACAACATCGAACTCGGCTTCGCGAAAGGGCGGTGCTACCTTGTTTTTGACCACCTTAACCTTTACGCGCATCCCAACGACATCCTGTCCGACCTTGATCGGGTTTACCTTGCGGATATCGATGCGCATCGAGGCATAAAATTTCAGGGCATTGCCTCCCGTTGTCGTCTCAGGATTCCCGAAAAAGATCCCGATCTTCATGCGGAGCTGATTGATGAAAATCACAGTTGTCCTGGATTTGCTGATGCTTCCCGTCAATTTACGGAGTGCCTGGGACATGAGGCGAGCCTGGAGGCCCATCTGCGCATCACCCATTTCACCTTCGAGTTCAGCCCGCGGAACCAGGGCTGCCACGGAATCCACCACAAGGACGTCAAGCGCACCGCTACGTACAAGCGTTTCCGCAATCTCCAGGGCCTGCTCCCCCGTATCAGGCTGTGAAATGAGGAGGTCATCAGTATTGACGCCGATCTTTCTGGCGTATGTTATGTCCAGCGCATGCTCGGCATCGATGAAGGCTGCCAGACCGTTCATTTTTTGTGCCTCGGCCACAATATGAAGGGCCAGGGTCGTTTTGCCGCCTGATTCAGGGCCGAATATCTCTACGACCCTTCCACGGGGTACACCTCCCACGCCTAGAGCAAGATCAAGGCTCAAACAACCCGTCGGACTAACGGCTACATCGATTTTATCATCGGCCCCGAGACGCATGATGGAGCCTTTGCCGAACTGCCTTTCGATCTGGCTGATGGCCAGATCAACTGCTTTGCTTCTATCCATATCCGTTGCCATATATACCCTCCTGGTATCACGTTTTAAATTTTATATATCTGAAATGAACTTTCATGCACCACGGAACATAAAGGTTGCAAGCTTTGTATAGTGCGCCCCCTTCGGTGTCAATTCGCTTCTGAAGAGAACCAGGCTGTCCGCTCGGAATTCACCCGTAACTTTTATTTCCGATACCGCCTGCGGCAACCCGATTGGACCCTTGGATGTTTTCACCCGGCCGAGTGTCAAATGCGCGCGGAAGGGCCTGTCTTCCATCGGAAATCCGATGGACTGAAACTGGTGATCCAAATTGCGCTGTAGCTCCAGAAGCGGGTCGACATCGCCTTGAAGCCCGATCCAGATAACCCGCGGCCGTTGTTGATTGGGGAAAGCCCCCAACTCCTCCAGTTGAAACTGCATCGGAGCGACTGCGGCAGACTGCTTTTCCACGATATCCGAAATGGTCTTTACATCGGCTGCGAATATATTTCCAAAGAATTTCAGAGTCAGATGGACCCCCTCAGGACGGACCCAACTAATATCTCCATGCAGTGAGCGTTTCAGTCGGGCCTGTACCCCGGCCATCTCCTGCAGAATATCCTCAGGAAGATCAATGGCGAGAAAAGCCCGGATCGGTTTTTCCTCATCCATGAATGTTTTCTCCGAACAGGTATCGCTTCAGCATCATCAGCGCGGCCTCAGAGGTGATAACCTTTACCCGCCTTCGCTCCCATCGAAAACGAAAATGCCTGCAGACCGTCTCATTCACATCGGCCAAGGCAACATAAACCGTTCCCACAGGTTTCTCCGCACTGCCTCCGGCCGGACCGGCAATACCCGTTGCGGAAAGGCCGAGGTCCGTTCCGGCATTTTTGCGAACAGCTTCAGCCATCCAACGGGCGGTCGGCTCGTTGACTGCCCCGTGACTTTTCAGAATATCAAAAGGAACGCCCAGCAGGTCCATCTTTGAGAAGTTACTATAGGTAATGACTCCCCTTTCAAGAAACGCCGAGCTGCCTGGAATATCCGTTAACCTATCGGTTATCAGGCCACCCGTACACGATTCCGCCACGGCAAGCGTGAGCCCCCTCTGGGTGAGCTCCCTGGCTACAATGCCTTCTAGGGAATCCTGGTCGTACCCGAAAATATCATTTCCCAACCGCGCGACGATTCGCCGCTCCGCTTCCTGAAGTTTTCCGGCGGCTGTTTCCGTATCAGCTTCCCTGGCGGTCAGAACAAGATGGTTCTCGGGAAAGTTCGGATAGAAACCTATATCGAGGCCGAGGCCGTCAAGCCCTGCGTCAGCCAATGCATCGTCGACTCCCGCCTCCGACAGGCCGAAGAGTTTGATGGTTCGGCTCATGACGTGGCTGGCAGATCCAGGAAAGCTTCTGTGCAGAAGCGGAATCACCCCCTCGGGAATCATCCGCTTCATTTCACCGGGGACACCGGGAACAACCGCTACCATCTTGCCTTTCACTTTCAAGGCGAAGCCCGCGGCGGTTCCAACCGGATTGGGAATCACCTCGGACCCTTCAGGAAAAGAAGCCTGCTTGGCGTTGTTGTCCGTCCAGGTCAATCCGTATCTGGAGAAAATCTCCTTCAGAAACACCAGGACTGCTTCATCGGTATAGAGCATACGATCGAATACCCTGGCCACAACCGCCGTGGTGATATCATCGACGGTCGGACCAAGCCCCCCCGTTACGATGACTGCCTCGGAACGGGACAGCCCGAAATGCAGGGCGTCCCGGATGGCATCTTCCTGATCTCCAACAGAAAGCATAACCGGGACCTGCCATCCCTGGATATTTAATTCCCTGGCAATCCAGAACGCATTTGCATCCTGGATTCTGCCGGAAATCAGCTCATTGCCAATGGTTAAAATTCCAACTCTCATTCAGGGATTCCTTCTTCATAGCCCGAGATACCGGATCGACAGGAGCAGAATCGCATTGCTCCACCATCCCGCCGCCACATCATCCATGACCACCCCGTAGCCGCCGGGAAGCTTATTCTGGAAAAAACGGGCGGGGAATACCTTGGTAATGTCAAAAATCCGGAAAAGAACAAAGCCCACCGCTATATGAACAAACGTCGGCGTCACGAGGAACATTGTCCATTGGAGGCCGACAATCTCATCGATGACGATGCAGGGAGCGTCCTTCCGATTGTAAAGGCGTTCCGCCTCGCCCGACACATATACGGCCAGCACTGTGAGCGCAAGAACCGTCAACAAATAGACAGGCCAGGGAAAGCCGGAAAAGACCAGATAGAGGGGAATTCCCACCACTGTCCCCATGGTTCCGGGGACCAGAGGCGAAAGGCCGCTGCCCAAACCCGTGGCCACGATCCTGACGAATCGCTTGTTCAAAAGATACCTCTTTTCAATAGCATGTACGGAAAGCGGCCTAACTGCCCGATAAGTACATTCTTTCCTTAAACCTGTCAAGTCCGATGGCCCCATCCAATCAATGAACAATGATCAATTACCATTTTTTGGAAATAACCAAATCTCTCCGAATAATGCGTCTCACTTCCAGGTTTTTGCTGCCTCGATATATCTCTCATCGTCCATGTCCAGGACCGCAATGAATCCGGATGTATCGATAAAAATACTCATTTGTCAAAAATCTCTGTCAGGTAGGAATCGTGAGAGACTGACAGGTCCTTGACACCGGATCTAAAGTGACCGACAGTTGCCATTGCCTGTCTCCGACACTGTTTCTCCCGCCCGTGCTTCGCCTTGACAAAAAAGTCAACCGCCTGCCTGATAATCTCGGCTATTGATTTATGCTGGGCTTCAGCTATTTTTTTCAGCATTATCACCTGTTCTTCCCGCAACTGTATCTGTGTTCTTATCATATTTACCTTTTATCAGTGGTTATACTTTGCAATAATCTGATAACAGTCAAACATTTCAAAGAACAAGGATTCACGTGTCTTCCCACCGATTGACCGCAGCAAAACAGATTGGAACCTCGATGCCTCTATACGTCCACGTGGAATAGCGGGAGGCCGAGGTGCCGGCGTTTTGTCTCGCCGTATAGGCGGGTCTGTTCCCTAACCGTCGGTTCCCCCCGTCCGCCCCTTCCCCGCACTTCCATAAAATGAGACCCTCCCAGATGCAGGGTATGCTTGCCGTACTTTTCGTTCAGGGTGTCCACCACCTCATAGAGTTCCCGAACCTTCTCCACACGAAGAGGACTTTCAAACAGGGAATACTGGTTGTTTCGATCCGGAGCCAGATCCGCCAGGATAATGCCTGTCGCCCTGTAAAGGATCCCGGGCCGGTAAATGGTCACGAAAAGTTCCCGGAGGATCGCGGATAGTTCGAGGGGATAGGATGTGGGACGGCTCAATGATATTTCGCTCCCTGCCGTATCGAAGTTATTTTCTTTCAAAAAAGAAATCACTTTCTTCGGAGCCAGGTCATAGCGCCGGGCCTTCAAGCAGGCCGATTCGAGGTTTCGGAGCATTTGGGCAAAAAGGTACTCCGGGTCGGTCGTCGGGGGAGCAAAGGTTTTTGTCTTACTGATCGAGGCATAGGTGCTTTTTTCCTCGGGAAGGACCGGGTAAACCGACTCACCCCGGAGTTCCTGCCAGATTTCCACGCCCGGCTTTGTTAGGGACTCCCGTACCCGAGCCTCGGAAAGCCTGGCAAAATCAAGGGCTGTGCGGACCCCCATCTTGTTGAGATAATTCGTTGTAGCGGGGCCGATCCCCCATGTCTTGTCCACGGCCAGCTCCCGAAGATAGACGGCTATAGCCCGGCCCGGGATGACCGGCATCCCGGAGGGCTTCTGGTATTTGGAGGCCACCTTGGCCAGGACCTTGGTCAGGCTCAAACCGACGGAGACGGTGATGCCCAGTTCTCTTTCGATCTCCGCTTTGATCTTCAGGGCAATGGTCTCATAGGAAGAGTGCCGGACACGGCGCAGACCCGTAACGTCTGCAAAAGCCTCATCGATGGAATATTCTTCCACCTGCGGGGTAAAGCGGCGCATCACCTGGAACATTCTGCGGGAAAAGAGGCTGTAAGTCTCGTAGTCCGATGGTAGGACGATCAACTCCGGACAAATGCGCTTCGCTTCGTGGAGAGGTACGCCGCGCCGGACACCTCTCTGTTTGGCAGTATAGGAAGCGCAGGCCACAATCCCCCTCTCTCCCCCAGTGATGAGGTCCTTTCCTCTCAATTCTGGATGGATGGCTTCTTCGCAGGATGTGAAAAAGGCATCACCATCCAAATGGAGAATTGCCTGGGGCCAGGAATACAGGCTGAAGAGCAACTCACTATCTCCTCTCGTCATTGCGGGGATTTCTCCTCCCTGTCATCGCGAGGAGCGAAGCGACGTGGCAATCTTATCAACTGAAAAACATCCATAAGACCACGGTGGTTTAAACACCGCCTCGTAACGACCCCTTTACTGGTATTTGCGGATGACAGCTCTTACCACTCCCCCCACCCGCAGCTCCGTCCTAGGCCAGATGGGTGGATAGGCGGGATTGGCCGATTCGAGGATTACATCCTTCCCCTTTTTCCGAAAATACTTCATCGTCCAAGCGCCATCCACTTCGGCAAGAATGATATCCCCGTTTTTTAGTTCCCTCCCCCGTTCCACGATGACCATGTCCCCTTCCCGGATGCCCTCCCCGATCATTGAATCCCCGCTGACCTTCAGAAGGAAGGATGCTTCAGGGCGGGGAACAAGGTATTCATCGAAGGAGATGACGTCCCGAAGCTCCTCCTCTGCCGGTGAGGGAAAACCGGCCGCGATCTCCCCTAGCCTTGGGAGGGCAAAACCGCGGTGGGGCGGTTTCAGGAACCCCCGGGCATCTTTTTCGAGAAGCCCCCGGGTTATCAGTTTCTGAATCCAGAAATGGACTACGCTCTTTGAACGGACTCCGAGGAGAACCGCCATCTCGGCGTACGTGGGCATCCGCCGCTGTTCCCGGACGAAGGCGGCAATAGCCCCGGACACGCTTTCCATGGTTCGCTTCTTTCCCATGGAAAGCATTTTAATAGAACGATCGTTCTATTGTCAAGGATTTTTTTCTAGAGGTTTGCCGGTACGTCTTAAGGAAGGGAGGATAGGAATGACCGCAAATTCACCTTCTGATTGTTCAATCCCAGTTTTGACCGGATATGGTTCCGGTGAATGTCGATAGCCCCTTTTGAAACACCCATGATCTTTGCGATAAGCTTGGTTGTCTTGCCATCTTTGATGAGCGTTGCCACCTGAATTTCCTTTGGGGTGAATTTCAGATATTTCGAGGTCAATTT
>JBEKJA010000031.1:0-12942 GCA_050011475.1 Syntrophales bacterium | reverse complement strand
CTGTGTCATTATAGAGCAGCTTTGCCACTTATGTCACTGTCCAGTTTTCCCAGACCGGCTCTGATACAAAGTGAAGATTATGTATGGTAAGGCGTAAATTCTTTTCAAAGCGTTTCCAGGGACTTCGTCTGGGTGGTGTTATAACCGCAGTCATTCGTAAATATCATCAATAAGGTCTTATCTTCCATCTGTGGCTCACCGAGAAGAAAAGAAACGGGAAGGAAGCATGAAACCGGCCTTCCTTCGTAGTTTCACGCCCGGGGCGACCAAATACCATAATCGCAAGGTAGAGATCGACGGGATCACCTTTGACTCTGCCAAGGAATCGCGGGTCTATCAGGAATTAAAAATCCTCGCACAAAGTGGAGAGATCAAGGGCTTTGAACGTCAGAAAGTCTTTGAGCTGGTGCCGTCTCAATATGAGGGAAAGAAATGTGTTGAGAAGGCCGTGACGTACAAAGCCGATTTCGTGGTCTACCACCAGGATGGAAGCATTGCGGTCATCGATGCCAAAGGCATGCGGGATGCCAAATATATCATCAAGCGCAAGCTGATGCGGTGGATCCATAAGATCCAGGTGTGTGAGGTGTAATGCCAAAGAATGGGAAAGAACCCTGCATTTCAATTTTATCCGTCTGATTGGACACGCGATCTGGATGATCAGGATCTGGAGCTTGAGGGTGCATGGATCAGGATATGCTGCCGTCTTTTCTGGGCCCATGGGAAAGCAACCAAATCCCTTAAAGAGTGGAGCAACATCCTTCGTACCCACCCAAATAAAACGGGGGTTATTTTGAAAACCCTACTCACAAAAAACATATGTTCTGGAGAGTTTTTGGATAACCAAAACATCACCATCATATCTAGGCGCATGGTGAGGGATTATGAAATATCTCAAATAAGGAGTGAGGTTGGTAAACTTGGCGGCAATCCGGGCTTAAATAAGATTAAAAAAAATAGACAAATTTTGCTTAACCAAACTAATAACCAAAACGACCAGTCTTCTTCTTCATCTTCTATTTCATCTACTACCTACAAAGATAATAAGAAAGAAATAGGAAAGAAAGAAGTCGCTACGCTCCCTGGATTTATTTCAGAGGATATCTGGATTGCATTTATCGAAATGCGAAATAAGTTAAAAGCACCCCTCACAGACCATGCCAAACAGCTCATTTTTAAAAAGCTTGGAAATTTCAAGAAGGATGGCAGCAACCCAGACGATATTTTAAATCAGTCTATCGAAAATGGATGGAAAGGACTTTTCCCATTAAAAAATAACGGAGGCGGATATGGAAGACAAGGAATTACAGGAAGCCCAGGAAGGTCTGGAGAAAAAACGAGCAGAGCTCGGAGTGACGAACAGCCCTATCCCGTCGACCTCGAATGTAATGAATGAAAAAATAGTCGCCAATGCAGCCAGTAAAAAATTTGACTATGACGAGTTCTATGCAGAACAAAAAAGGAAAGCAAAGGCCGAGAGAGAGGAGCTTATTAAAGACAAACATGATCATCCTGAAAAGTATTTACCCTACTCCATTCCAAAAAAATTCAGGCAAAGCTCTTTTGAGTCATTTACCGGCGGTGACGCGATTAAGAAAATATGCCGTGACTTTATAAACGGTTATGAAAGGGCTATCCGATATGTGGATGGAGTGCCAGCCTTTGATGATGGCCTTAAATCATATCCAGGTAGCCTGTTATTCAGTGGCCAGACCGGATCAGGAAAGACCCATATTGCCGTAGCAGTGGTGCGGGAGCTCGTAAAAGAGGATCGGTTATATAGAGCAACTTTTACAACAGCCCCTGAAATCCTGCTCTCTATCAGGAATACATTCAACAAGCATGACAATGACGATGATCATTATAAAACCGAGGATGAAGTGATATCCGATTATGCAGACGTTGAACTTCTTATTATTGATGACCTGGGATCCGAGAAAACCACAGATTTTACCATTCAAAGCCTCTATCTGATCATTGACCGCCGCAACCGCGAGTTGATGCCCACCATCATCACCACCAATCTATCACTCAAAGAGATTGAGGAAAAGCTGGACGCTAGGATAGCGTCACGGCTGGCCGATATGAAGATCATCAAAATCAACATGCCGGACTACAGGAAGAAGCGATAAACGAAGATCGCAACGATTTAAACAGAAAGGCAGGTACGCCATGGCAGGCATCAGCGTCAAGATTACCGGGTTGCAAGAAGTGCGGGAATCTCTCATGCCCCTGTTCAAGGAACAGTTACCCTTTGCCATGGCTGTCTCCCTGACCAAGACGGCCCAGGGTGTCCAAGTGCGACTGATTGATGAGATGAAGACGGTCTTTGACAGGCCGACACCATACACCCTCGGCGCTCTATATGTGGGCAACGCGAGTGTGACCAAGCAGGAGTCGTCGGTTTACATGAAGGAATCTTCCGGCAAAGGCACACCGCCTTATAAATTCCTGACCCCTCAAATCGAGGGCGGAGAGCGGAGAGTAAAGAGATTCGAGAAGGCACTGAGGGCCAAGGGCATCCTACCACAGGACATGTATGTGGTGCCTGGAAACTATTGCAATCTCGATGCATACGGCAACATGAGTCCAGGACAGATCGTACAGATCCTTTCATACTTTCAGACGTTCGGAGCCCAGGGATACCGTGCCAACATGGGTGAGAAGAGGATCAAGAAACTTGCTGCGGGAACGAAGACACAATCAGGGTTTACTTACTTCGTGCAACCGACATGGCACAGGGGACTGGCACCTGGCATCTACAAGCGACTGTCGAACCGATGGGACGCACCCGTTTTCTCCATCATGATCTTTGTGAGAAAGCCGCACTACAAGATGCGGTTTAAGTTTTTTGACGTTGGGCAGGCAAAGGCCAACGATGTGTGGCGACCCATATTTGATGCAGCGTTAGCTGAGGTGATGAGTAAGGCGAAGTGATCAAATGGGAAGACACGTAACCATTTTAATATCACTGCATAAATATAAATTGGGTCCTTCTGGAGGGCGGTAAAAAATGCGGGCGTTCGAGCCTCAACCTTCAAGGCCGCGGGGGGGAAATTTTGAGGGTTTCGTTTCGCAGTGGCTAAGACTATGATTTAATTAGACAAAAAAAATACAAAACAGAGAATTGCATGAAAACAAACAAAGTAGCGTCCAAAGCAGTGGTGAAATCATCAGCAACAACAAAGGTTGGGCCTGAGAATAAGAGACCGATATTAAAAGACATTTATGAGGCAGAGCGCCATAAATTAATCCCGACTACCGAGCGATATGCAAACAATCAGTGCGTTTCGCAATACGGGGGCTTGGGATTTTACCGGATGATATGTAAGAAACCTCATGGCAAGTACCAGCGTAATAGATAATCTCACCGAAACCATGGTTCCGATTACTCCCGCCGATATCGTGTCTGCAATAGTAAACATAAAAAGTAACCCATTGGGTTACTCACCGGAGAATGAACGGTATGCTCGACCTCTATCGGCGGATGGACGCGAAGGAGGAAATATGGGAATCGCTTCCAAAAAGTAAAATTAAATTGAACAAACAAAACCGGGTAGTTTTATTTTACTTAGAGAGGGTGGCCAATGAAGGAGACCTACAAAATCGAATATCTCCCAATTAGCCAGGTGCATCTGAGTGACAAGAATCCCCACCTTATCAATTTCAGAGGATATCACCGATGTATCCAAGTCAATGTTATAGTTTAGAATTTATAAAAAATTGTATTTATGAAAATTTGTAGAAAATATTTTCTTGACATTCTTTTTTTTTAAATTACACTAGACTGACCAGTCCGTCCGTTCTTGTAGACATACTTTATTCAGATAACTCATTTTTATGGAACAACTCGCATGAATGAAAAGGTTGTTTCTACTCCCCACTGTAGTCCCGCGATGTTCTATCCGATCCGGAATGCACGAAGTGCTTTATTGCCGGAATCTCTTTTCCTGAACCACCAGATATCTTTAAGATCCATTATAGCTTAGCCGATTTCCCCAACGGGGCATGCAGCTTGATTTTTAGAATGAACGAAAATCCACTGAGCCTTACAAAAAATAAGGGGGGCAGGTGCAATGGCGATGAAAGAGTGTGCCGAACAGGCAGACGCAGTTATTGATCGAAAACGAAGGGAGCTTGAAACTACTGAAATACTCGGCAGTCTTGTGACGGAATGCTTGCATTCTCCTGCCGTCAGAATGGTCATGCTTTCCGTGATTCGGAATGTCCTGTCATCCTGGTCGGAGGGAAGCAGAACAAAACAAAAAATATCAGAGCGTGCATTCAAGCTTGCTGAGAAGAATATCACTCCCCGATTCCCTTACCATGCAAGTATAGACACCAAAAATGTGGGAAAGTTGCTCACCTTACTTGCGCAATCTATAAATGATAACCAGAAACGAAACCCCATGTACCTGGCCGATCATCTCGAAGGTCCGCTGAGTGAGATCATCAAAAATATAGATTTTGGCGAAGTGAAGGAGATGGCAGATCGTGCGGAAGATCCCGTCGTGGAGCTCGTCAGAAGGCTCATGGGATTCATATGGAACACCTACCCTGCAAAGCTTGGTGTGGTCATTTCATTGGTCCATCCCATGGGGAATATAGCCGTGCGGTCCTTGAAGGAGATCATCAAGCCGCTCAATGAAGTTTCCCCCGATCTGTTTACGGATCTCATCTTCACCATTATCAAAAGTATTGACGGCCGCGAAATCGGAGAGTTGACCAATGCGCTCATGGAGATGGTGAGACAGCTCCATACGGGCAGCCTTTTGCAGGGGGAATCCGGTGTGCCGCAGTTTCAGATGGACCTCACAAATAAAATGCGGGAAATCATGTCAGGCATCGATCCCGAGCTTCTCTGCAAAGGGAAGGTCATCGCTGCGGAAATGGCCGAGGAGCGGGCCAATGCCATTTCTGAAATCCTGGTCGAAAACCCTGCGCTTGTCCTTGATCTGGTTTCACGCTTTTCATCCCTGCAGAACCCCCGCATCAGAGCAAAGCATCATCGGATGCGCGTATACGATCAATTACCCGAAGTGGAATTCGGAGCCGCTGTCACCCAGGGATTCGGCGAAATCGATACCCAGGAGATTGGAGAGATGTTCAACACGCTGCTGCGTGTATTCAACAAGGTGCATACGGAGAAACCGGATTTCTTCTCCCGTCTCCTGGCAGACATATTTGTGAATATTGATACAGATGAAATGAAAACTGCCACAAAGTGGATCATGCGGGACGTCATTGAAGGTTTGAAGCCCATTTCCGGCGAGGTCCTGCCAGTGCTGATCAAAGGTCTCAGCGAGCTGAAGCAAAACCAGGAAGGAAAGTAACAGCCACGCCGTTTTGCGTGGATATAGAGATGGAGGACGTTATGTTGAATGAGTTTTGTGAAGTCGGGAAGTCGTTGAGCAATCGTTTCATCCGGCAATGGAAAGATGATGGAAAGCAGGTTGTCGGGTTTACGTGTTCCTACGTGCCGGAGGAGATCATCTCCGCAGCCGGCCTGCTCCCTTTTAGGATGAGAGGGATCGGAACCACGGCAACCTCCATAGCCGATACATACTTTGGGCCGGTCATCTGCAGTTTCCCCAAATGCCTCCTCCAATTGGCCGGTGAAGGGAAATACGACTTCCTCGACGGAATCATACTCATTCCGGGGTGTGATTCCATCCGGCGGTTAGACGAATGCTGGAGGAAAGCAGTTGAAGAGTCCCACGGTAAATTTCCGCCGTTCCATCTCTATTACGGGGTGCCTCATAAACTGACGGAATACAGCCTTGAGTGGTTCGTTGCTGAGACGAGGAAGCTCTTAGAGCATCTTGAACAACATTTTGGCGTGAAAGTTACCACGGAGGATCTTTGGCATGCCATCAAGATTTACAACCAGGGGAGAATCATGCTGACCAGGCTCGATGAATTGCGTGCCGGAGAAAATGTGCCGATATCCGGGGCAGATGCCACCGCAGTCATTGTCTCTGCAGGTGCCATGCCGCGCGATCAATACAACCAGCTTTTGGAGGGACTCCTGCAGGAGCTTTCAAAGGGTACGAATGGAGTAAAAGGCAAGAAACGCCTGCTATTGGGAGGGAGCATCAACGATGATATCGATCTCGTGCACCTGATCGAAACCTCGGGTGGGATAGTGGTTGCCGACACGCTCTGTTTTGGTTCACGGTCTTATGTGGACCTGGTTGAAGAAGAGGGTGATCCCCTAGTGGCCATCGCACGGCGGTATCTATCCCATAAGCTCTGTCCCCGAATGTTCGGCTCCTACAAGGAGAGGCTGGCATTCATGAAGGAGCGGGTCCGGCAGGCCCGTGTGGACGGGGTAATTCTCCAGAATATCAGGTTCTGCGACATGCATGGGTCGGAGAACAGCCTGTATGAGCGGGATCTTGAGGCCATGGGTATCCCCTGTTTAAAGATTGAGAGGGAATACGGGCCACTGGTGGAGGAGGGACGAATCAAGATGCGAGTAGACGCGTTCATGGAAAGCCTGAACACCTAAATAGGAAGGAGGGGGAGAAAAATGGGTGAGCAAAGCCGGGAAATGATAGCAATCGATGTGTTGAAGGATATTGCACTGGTCATGGACGGGATGATCTTTGAGCGGCAGAGGGCGGTCGATGCTTTGACCCTGTTTCACCGCAAAGCTTTGCCGGCCCTTGAAGAAATAGCCAAAAAGGTCGATTCCAAGCTGCTCAAGGAACAGGCAACGATGTATATCAATAGGATCAAAGCGGGGATCGATACGAATGTCTAGTTGCAAGGTAAAAGGGGGAAGATACCCATGAGGAAAGAGTACAAAGAATATCATTTTGACAAAATGGTGCAGAGCATCATCCACTTTGCTTCCCTGTGCTATGACGGGACATCGAAGGAAGCTTTCGGGATGTTCCGGTATGCCCCACACTTTCGCGAAGCCATCGAGACGATTCTGAAAACCGGCGAGCCTGGCGTGCTTCTGCTGAAGATGATCGATAAGTACCTCATCGAGGTATTGACCGCCCGCGAACGGGGTAAGAAGCTTGCCTTGTGCACCTTCAACTTTTCACCGGGGGTTTTGAAACCCCTGGATGTGGTCCCGATCTGCCTTGAGCCTGTCACGACCCTCGGTGTCATGATGTGGATGCGGGGACTTGGTGAATACCTCAATTACTGCTGTGAGATCGGTTTCACCGAGACCTCGTGCTCCGCTCAGCGAGGGGCTCTGGGAGCGTATTTGGCTGGCCTCGGGGTGAAGCCGGATTTTGTTCTATGCAACTCCATCGGGGTTTGTGACACGAATGCCACCGCCTTCAACTTTGCCTCAGAATATCTGGGGCTGCCGTTTTATCAGCTCAACGCACCACCGATACTCACCGATGAGCGTTCCCAAAAATACCACCGTCAGGACTTCCGGGGGCTGATCTCATTCGTGGAGGAACAGACCGGCAAAAAGCTCGACGTCAATCTCCTGCGGGAGGTGATCCTTGAAACGGATAAGCAGGATCAGATCATGTGTGAGATCGAGGATCTCATGCGGCTGGTTCCAAGCCCGGTGCCCGGTATATTCAACGTGTTCATGTATTCGGCAAAGTATATCTATGGGGGATCCAGAGAAGCGACTGAAGTGATGGAATCGATGCTGAAGATAGCCAGGCAGAATGCTTCCGAGGGACGGGCAGGGACCACATCGGGGGAAGAGGATGCACGGACATACGCCGTCTATGTAGACCATTACTCTGCCCAATTGCGTCCCTGGTCCTGGCTCGACTCCAAAAACATCTCCCATCTTGGCTGTATGATGAATGGCTTCTGGCCGGTGCATGCACCCTATGTCAGCAGTGATTTAAAGGAAGGCACCTACACAATGGACCCCACTAATGTGGATACTATGATTGATTCCTTGGCCGACCAGATGTCCCGCATGCCCATGGTCAAACAGATCCGGGGGCCATACGACGATCCCCATCAATGGCTTTCCGATACCATGGCTTCCATCAAGACATTTAAACCGGATTTCTGCATGTACACCGGAACCATCGGATGCCGTAATACATGGGGTGCAATCAAGGTCCTTGCACGGGATACCGAAAAGATGGGCATTCCCACGCTCATCATCTTCGGCGATGCATTTGATCACCGGATCACTTCCTGGGAAAGCATGCGTGACAAGATCGACGAATTCCTGACAGTGCGGGGGATACTGAAATGATTGTGGCAGGCTGCGATGTGGGCTCCCTGACCGCCAAGGCGGTCATATTGAATGACAGGAAGATGCTTTCCTATGCCATCATACGCTCTACGGCACGACCTGAGGAATCGGCGCAAAGCGTCATGGAGAAAGCCCTCGGGGATGCTTGTCTCTCGTTTGGTGACATCCTTTATACAGTGGCTACCGGATACGGGAGGGACAACATTTCCTTCATCAACGATGCCGTTTCAGAGATTTCCTGCCATGGAAGAGGTGCCCTATGGCTCATGCCCGGAATCCAGATGATCATCGATATCGGTGGCCAGGACTGCAAGGCGATCAAACTTGATAAGGATGGCCGGGTCGTCAAATTCACGACCAACGATAAATGCGCGGCTGGAACCGGCCGGTTTCTCGAGGTTATGGCGAAGCTGCTGGGTCTTTCCCTGGAGGAGCTCGGCACGTTATCGGCGCAGGCCAGGAATCCCATGGATCTGGCGGCTGCCTGCACAGTCTGGGCTCAGACCGAAGTCATTCATCACCTGAACAATGGTACATCGATCGAAGACATAACGGCGGCGATCAACCAAGCCATGGCCAAGCGGGTTGCTATGATTGCCAACAGCCTCGGCGTGGAAAGGAATGTATGCATCACTGGCGGGGTGGCAAAGAACGCCGGTGTTGTTAATTATCTTGAGAAACTACTTGGGGTCAAACTCAAAAAACCTCCCAGGGTCGATCCACAAGTCATTGGGGCCCTCGGAGCCGCAGTACTCGCAGATGAAAGGCTGGAAAGGAACAAGCAATGTTAGTGGCAGGATGCGATGTAGGGTCATTGACGGCCAAGGCAGTCATCGTAAGTGACGGTAAAATCCTCTCCCAAGCGGTTCGTAGGGCCAACTCCCGGCCGGAGGAATCGGCAAAAGAGGTCATGGACCTGGCGCTGGCGGATGCGGGTGCAACGTTTTCAGACCTTGCTTATGTCATCGGGACCGGTTACGGCAGAAGACAGGTTTCCTTTGTGAACGAAGTGGTATCGGAGATCACCTGCCACGGCAAGGCCGCGCAATGGCTAAACCCCTCGGTCCGGATGGTCATAGATGTCGGCGGGCAGGATGCCAAGGCCATCCTGGTGGATGAGAATGGCGTGGTCGTGAGGTACGTCTACAATGACAAATGCGCCTCCGGAACGGGCCGATTCCTGGAAATCATGGCCGAAGCACTCGAAGTCCCGTTGGGAGAACTTGGAGAGCAGGCCACGATCTCACAAAACCCGGTCAGCATTTCCAATCAGTGCACCGTTTTTGCCGAGACAGAGGTCGTCTCCCTGCTGAACAACGGCAAGGCTATCCCGGACATCGCCAGCGGTTTGATGAGAGCCATGGCTAACCGGATCGCAGCACTAGCCAAGAGCATCGGGCTGGAGCCGGAGATTGCCATGTCGGGTGGAGTAGCCAAGAACCGGGGAATGTTTTATGCCCTGGAAGAGGTGTTGGGAATGAAAATTATGCGGTTGGAAGGAGATCCCCAAATCAACGGCGCACTCGGAGCGGCACTACTGGCGGAAGATGCAATGAGGGAACCCGTTTCCTGACAGATTCGTCCCAATAAATGGAGGGCTCAAATGATGAAGGAATATGATGTGATCATCGTGGGATCAGGTCCCGGTGGAGCAACGGTAGCCCGGGAGATGGGTCGGAAGGGGAAAAAGGTGCTGCTGATAGAACGTGGAGGACGCTGGAACTGGCTGGGAAACACGCTCACGGTGGCGATGACCCTTCAGAATTATGGGCTGACCGTAAGCAAGCCATTCCCGCCTTTTACCCAGGTCACTGTAGCGGACAATTACGGTGGGGCCTCCACACTGATCTGCGGCTGTGCCATGCCTCCGCCGAAGAAAATTTTTGACAGTGTCGGTATTGATCTTACTGCAGAGACAGAGGAAGCAAGAAAAGAACTCTGGGTGACCAAGCTCCCGGACGAGCTCGTGGGAAAAGCCAACATGAGGCTCATGGAGGCCGCCAATGACCTCGGGTACCATTGGGAGAAAGTGGAGAAGTTCATCGATGTGAGCAAATGTATCCCTGAATGTGCGGATTGTATGATGGGATGCAAGCGAGACGCAAAATGGTCGGCGCGCTTTTACGGTGACGAGGCGATCGCCAGTGGCGCGGAACTGGCGCTGCATACACGCATTGACGATGTCATCGTTGAAAATGGAAAAGCTGTCGGCGTGAAGGGGTCAAGACACGGAAAGTCTGTCAGCTATTATGGAAAACGAATTGTGCTGTCGTCCGGAATCGGCAACGTCAGGATACTGCGGCGTGCCGGAATTCAGGAGGCTGGAAGGACATTTGCCGTCGATTTTCTCCAGTTCGTAGGCGGAGTTTCCCCCCATATGAATACATCCAAGGTACAGCCCATGGCGGTCGGCACACTCGAACACTACGAATCGGACGGATTCGTCGTTCTGCCCGTCTTCCCCACCTGGTCCCAACTCACCGTGCTGCTGGGGATGAAAGGGCTGCAGTATATTCCGAAGGCGGTCAACGCCTTTCGCTATACCGGCCTCATGGTCAAGATTCAGGACGACCTCAAGGGAGAAATCAACACCGAGAGTAGCTTCCTGCCTTTCACCAAGGAGCCGAGCCATGATGACAAGTTGAAGCTTGCCAAAGGCGTAGAGATCATGAAGAAGATCCTCCGCAAGGTTGGAGCGCCTGATAATAGTATCGTGGTGCTCAACCCCTCCGGCGCACACCCGTCGGCGACATGCAGGATCGGTGACGTCGTGGACACGAAGCTTGAAACATCCATTGCAAATCTATACTGCTGCGACGCAAGCATTGTTCCATCAGCCTTGGGTTTGCCTGTGGTGTGGTCGGTGGTCGCCTTGGGCAAGCGGCTATCGAAGCACTTGGATAAAAACCTCTCGTAGATTATTGTAGTCTGGAGCCAGTAACATGAAAAAAAAAGATGCCTTTCTGGATTTATTTGAGGGTAAAAGCAATAAGCTATTTGCCGAGGTCGGGAGGTACTTCTCAGCTGACGGGAGCTTCTACGAGGAAGAGTTTCGTAAATCTCTTAGGGCATCCCTCTCATCTATTAAGGAACATTCCAGCGATTGCACTGCCTTCTCGACCAATGCCGATGAGTGGCTGACCGCTAAACTCAATGAGATTATCAACTACCTGGATGAAAAAGGCATGCCTGAGGCCTCTTCCAGTCTGTTCAAGGCAGCCGTCGATGAATGCGCACGTATAGGCTTGCCAAATGTTTCGCTGCCCGCGCTTCATCTGAACGCCATTCTCTCATATATGCCTGAGAGAAAGCTTGTAAAACATAAGAACAAAACTTCGGATATGAAGACTCGGATCATGGATGCCGCCCTGAAAAAATTTGCCGGGGATGGGTATCATCAATCCACTATAGATGATGTTGCAGAACTCGCCGGGGTCGGTAAAGGTTCGGTATATCGGCACTTCAAGAGCAAAGAGAATCTTCTGACGAGCCTTATTATCGATCGTTCGGAAGAGATTTTTAAGCGCATCAATCAGATCTTCTCGAATGAAATGGATATTGTGGAGCAGATACAAGCTGCAATACATGACTGGGTAAGGTTTATTGCCGATAATTCCGACCTGTATGGCCTTATTCAAAGCAATATCCAGATACATGATACCAATACACGAGATATGTTTTTCGATCATGTATTTTCCAAACTGCCCATGCTTAAAGAACGTGTAATCTCCCTTAATCGCTTGAACCGAATCCGCATTTCAAACTTGACTTTCGATACTATGTTTTTTGGGAGTTTCGGGTATGTTGACTGGGTTTTTTACAAGTGGCTGAGGTTTGGGAAAGCTTATAACTTAATGGATGAGGTTCCGATTATAATTGAAATACTGCTGCACGGCTCAATTAAGGAAATTGCAGACACTCAACCCACCGAATAATTCAAGGGAGGTTTTACTATGGAACCGGTTTCGATTGCGATCAAGAAGCACAGGTTTTTGGAGGAACTCCTCACCGAGGCAGATAAAATGCTCATTGACTCGGTTAGGGGCTTTGTGGATGAGACGGTCATGCCCCTTCGCCGAGAAATCGAACAGTCTGCGCGCAGCGATTTCAAGCTTGTTGAGGATCTTCAAAGAGAGCTCATTGCGCTGGGCTTTCAAGGCGGCTTTTTACCTGAGGAATATGGTGGAATGAATCTGACCTCATGCCTGACAGCCAGTATCCTAACTGAGGAGTTTGGGCGTGGAGAGCCCGCTTTTTTCTGTGCTGTAGCGGGTGGGTTCTGGGCTATGCGGCCAGCTATATTCGCTGACAATAAGGCTGTACTGAGTGAATTCGCCCCCAAGCTATTGGGAGAAGATCTCTATGTATCCTGCTTCGCTATGACTGAACCCTCAGGCGGGTGCAATATCGAGAATATTGACATGCATGGTCGAGGAATCAATACAAAGGCAGTACTCGATGGTGATGAGTGGGTTATTAACGGCGCCAAAGTCTGGCCTACCAATTCCGGAGTCTCAGATCTTTATTTGGTGGTTTGCAATACCGACCCGGCATTGGGTGACGATGGAATCGCTATGATTTACGTGCCTGTTCCTATTGAGGGATTCAGTTTTGGCAGGTTTGAGGACAAAGCGGGCTTCAGGGCCAGTAGAGAAGGTGATTTCTACTTTGATAATGTACGTGTACCGAAAGAGTTTCGCGTAGCCGGGCCCGGAAGGGACGCAGAGCTTTTGCATGATAAC
>JBEKJA010000030.1:0-13037 GCA_050011475.1 Syntrophales bacterium | reverse complement strand
GGCACTGATCAAAATCAAACCTAATGATACTCTACCTACCATTACGCTCGGCGACTCCGATAAATTACGGATCGGTGATTGGGTTTTCGCCATAGGCAATCCTTTCGGACTTGAGCATACGGTGACAGCGGGCATTATCAGCGCAAAAGGGAGAATCATCAGTTCCAGTCCCTATGACAATTTCCTCCAGACAGATGCTTCCATCAATCCGGGCAATTCAGGAGGACCGCTTTGCAATTTGTCCGGTGAGGTGATCGGCGTCAATTCGGCTATCGTGGCCCAAGCCCAGGGAATCGGATTCGCCGTCCCCATAAACAGCCTCAAAGATATCCTCAATGACCTTAAAAAGAAAGGCAGTGTGACACGTGGATGGCTTGGCCTGTCCGCACAGGACGTTACAGATGACATTGCCGACAACCTCAAACTCAAGAATAAGCAAGGTGCCCTGGTAGGGAACGTTATTCAGGGAGAGCCGGGGGGCAAGGCAGGCATCAAAACGGGAGATGTAATCATTAATATTGAAGGGCATGTGATAAAAGACTCCCATGATCTTGTAAGGCTAGTCGCCACACTTGTTGCAGGAAAAACGGTGAATATAAAAATCTGGCGGGATGGACAGGAAATGACATTGAAAGCAACGATCGGGGAACGCAAAGACGGCCAACTCGCACAGGAGTCGCAGAACAATGAACGTCTTGGAATGACGGTTCAGGAGATGACACCGGATGTTGCAAAACATCTTGGTCTTACGGAGCCCAAGGGCGTCATTATCA
This sequence comes from Syntrophales bacterium, assembly GCA_050011475.1. Classification (GTDB taxonomy): domain Bacteria; phylum Desulfobacterota; class Syntrophia; order Syntrophales; family JBEKJA01; genus JBEKJA01. Next base: position 12,264 of record JBEKJA010000030.1, on the reverse strand, counting down.
GCCAGATCAAAGAAGGGAGTATTGCAGACGAAGCGGGCTTGAAGCCGCAGGATATTATTTTCCTGATCAACCGGGTAAAAATTAATTCAATCAAGGATTTTATAGCGGAAATTGCCCGCGGTGAAGGAAAGGGAAGCTACCTGCTTCTGGTCAAGCGGGAAGATCAGACATTTTTCATTACGCTGCAGCAGGAGGGGGAAAAATAGGTTCATAGTTGACACAGCCTCCCTGAATTGATAAGGTGCCGCCCACAGAAAGGTTGGGGACGTTATTTCATTAATATAAATGGGATGTTACGTCCCCTTTTCCTTTTCTCGAGCTATTGGAAGGATGGAAAGGATGGAAAATCTTGTTCCACGAAAAATTTTTTTTACCAATGAGGTTGGCAAAGACAAGGATGAGCTTCATTCCTTCGAGAGGGTATTAAGGGATGCAGGTATAGAGAAGTTTAATCTTATCACCGTATCCAGCATTTCCCCCCTGGATGCAAGATGATATCAAGACATCATGGTCTCAAGGAGCTTGTTCCTGGCGGTATTACGTTCTGCGTCCTCAGCCGGGCATGCAGCAGTGAGCTTGAGCGGCTGATGGCCGCATCGGTGGGCTGCACTGTGCCGGCGTATCAATCCACACATGGATATATCAGCGAATATCACGCTTTCGAGCAGACAGAGAAGCAGGTGGGAGATTACGCAGAAGACCTCGCTGCTGCAATGCTCACCTCAACAATCGGCATCGACTTCAGTGTGGAAGAAAGCTGGGATGAAAAGAAAGAAATCTTTAAAATCAGCGGAAAAATCGTCCGGACGCGTAACTTAACCCAATCAGCTATTGCCAAGAATGGTGGCTATACGACGGTAGTGACAGCCGCAGTATTTGTACTATAAGGAACCTGCTTATGGCCAGATTTTTGAAAGAAATACTGAAAACCGTGGAACAATATAGAAATCTCTATCCTCACTATGAAGATCTTCTCGACATTTTGGAAGAAATATTGATACTCAGGGAACAGTTTATCAGAAAGATACAGGAGATCCCATTTTTCATAGATGAAAAAATTATTTCAACGAAGATGACAGGGGGGCTGCCACTGCTGGATTTGACAACAGCCGCCTTCGATATCACGCTGCCGAAAGAATATTTCCTGGCCCTCCTTGGCATTGCACAAAAACGGGTACCGGAAGAAACAAGAGAGATTATCAGTCAGTTGGAAGATGGAACACTGGATTATGAAAAGCTCCTGCGTGACTCATTCCGCTGGGAGGATGCGGAACTTTATGCGGATGAGGAAGAGGATGCATTCGATCTCATCAGCCTCTTTGTGGAAGAAAGCCTGCGGCCAGCGCTTGAAAAAGTTGCGGAAAAATATGGAGAGACGATCTCACGCCTCGACTGGAATGAAGGCTATTGCCCCATCTGCGGGAAGGAGCCAAAAATCGGCCAGATTCGGGATGATGAAGATGAACGTTACCTGTACTGCCATCAATGCGGCTATGAATGGCCCTTCCGCAGGATACGTTGTCCCTTCTGCGGCAATGAAGAGCAACAGTCTCTTGCATATTTTACTGTGGAAGGAGAGGAGCGCTATCGGGTGGATGTTTGCAATGAATGCAAACGGTATATCAAGATCGTTGACTTCCGGGCAACCAAGGAGACAGCCAACCTCGACATTGAAGACATTGCCACCCTACACCTTGATATGCTGGCCAATGAAGAGGGGTATGACTGAACCGTCTCCATGAAAGACCTATCAATTATAAAGGTCATCCATCGTCTCCGACAAGTTGTCAAGGCATGGGAGGAACCAATTGTTTCGCAAATGGCACGGAGGAGGCAAAGTCCATTCGCTCTTCTTATTTCCACCCTTCTGAGTCTGAGAACGAAGGATGAGGTCACCGCGACCGCCACGGAAAGACTCCTGGCTCTGGCACAGACCCCGGAAGAAATGCTTCGCGTTTCAGAGCAGACGATTCGGAAGACCATTTACCCGGTCGGGTTTTACCGCAACAAAGCCGGGACCATCCGGAGTGTTTCCTATGAATTGATCAAGCGGTTTGAGGGAAAGGTTCCCGATACTCTTGAAGATCTTCTCAGCTTAAAGGGCGTAGGCCGAAAGACAGCCAACCTGATCCTCTCACTGGGATATGGAAAAGACGGCCTGTGTGTAGACACTCATGTGCATCGTATTTCAAACCGTCTCGGTTTTGTCCAAACGAAAACGCCGGAACAGACCGAGTTCGCCTTGCGGGAAATATTGCCCAAGCGTTACTGGTCTGATTATAATACCATCATGGTTTCGTTCGGCCAGCACATCTGCCGTCCCATATCTCCCTTTTGCAGTTGCTGCCCTGTAAAAGACGGGTGTCCCAGGATAGGAGTTGCCAGAAGTCGCTAAAAGAACAAATGATGGTTACATCCCCACTCATGTTTAATAGGTACGGGTAAAATGGAAGAAAGCGAACTAATTAGAAAACGAAAAGAAAAAATTGCACTTCTTCAAGGTCAAGGCGTCGACCTCTATCCGAATGGCATGGAAGTCCGCAATACAACCGATGAGTTGACCCGCCGATTTAACGACAAGCCTCAGGATGATCTTGAAAAGCTGGACGAGCGTTTCTCCATTGCGGGTCGGATGATGGCCATTCGTGATTTTGGCAAAGGCGCTTTTATCATGATCCAGGATCGAAATGGAAGGCTCCAGGTATTCCTCCGTAAAAACCAGGTCGGCAAAGAGGCTTTCTCTTTGTTCAAGAAACTGGATATCGGAGACATTCTTTATACGGAGGGTAAATTATTCAAGACCAGGACCGGGGAATTGACCATAGATGCAAATGCCATTCGTTTACTTGCCAAAGCCGTCCATCCTTTACCGGAAAAATGGCATGGTCTTACCGATGTTGAAGCCCGTTACCGGCAGCGCCACCTCGACCTGATCGTCAACCCGAAAGTCAGGGAGGTTTTTCACCGGCGGAGCCGGGTTATCAGCCTGATCCGAAAATTTATGGAATCCCGGGACTTCCTCGAAGTGGAAACCCCCATGATGCAGCCCAAAGCCGGAGGTGCCATGGCCCGGCCGTTTAAGACTCATCATAATGCCCTTGGCATGGATCTCTATCTCAGAATCGCACCGGAACTTTATTTAAAGCGCCTCGTCACCGGCGGTCTTGAGAGGGTTTTTGAGATCAATAGGAATTTCCGAAACGAAGGCATTTCAGCCCTTCACAATCCCGAATTTACCATGATGGAATTTTATATGGCCTATGCCACATACGAAGACCTTATGGCTTTCACGGAAGACCTCTTCGGCTACATAGCCGAAAACCTGTTCGGCTCCCTGAAGTTCATCTACCAGGGGACACCGATTGATCTGACTCCACCCTGGAAGCGTATGACAGTTCGGGAGGCCACCATGCATTATCGCGGCATCGGACCTGAGATTCTTGATGATGCAGCCAGCGCAACAACCTACGCACGCTCAAAGGGGCTCGAGGTAAAAGATGGGGAACCAACCGGCAGGATACTGATGACCCTTTTTGAGGGTACCGTTGAAGAGAAACTGATCCAACCCACGTTTGTTACTCAATATCCCGTAGAGGTATCACCCCTGGCCCGGCGAAATGCCGCTGACCCGACCTTTACAGACCGTTTTGAACTGTATATTTACGGACGTGAGATCGCCAACGCCTTCTCGGAACTTAATGATCCCGCAGACCAGCGGGAAAGATTTCTCATTCAGCTCAGGCAGAGAGAGGCGGGAGACCAGGAGGCACACGTGATGGACGAGGAATATGTCCGTGCGCTTGAATACGCCATGCCTCCAACGGCGGGTGAGGGAATCGGGGTTGATCGCCTAGTCATGCTGTTCACAGACTCCCCCTCCATTCGGGATGTAATCCTATTCCCGCAACTGCGGACGAAAGAGGGATAAGATGTCATACGAACTGTTGATCAGCCTGCGCTATCTTCGGGCAAGACGGAAACAGGTGTTCGTATCCATCATCACCTTTATTGCGATTGCGGGAATTTTCCTTGGCGTGGCTGCACTGATTATCGTGCTTGCCGTAATGAACGGGTTCGAAACAGATCTGCGCGGCAAAATCCTTGGTATCAATTCCCATGTGGTCCTGATGGAATACACGGGACCTATGAAGCATTACCAGGAAGTGAAACAATCGGTAGAGACTGTCCCCGGGGTTGAAGCTGCAACCCCCTTCATATACAGTCAGGCCATGTTGAAGAACGGTGAACAGGTGATCGGCACTGTTTTACGCGGACTGTCACTGCCGGATGCTCTTAAGGTTATTAACCTGGGCAGGATGCAAGGAGGCAGTATTGCCGATCTGTCTGCCAAACGAAGGGTCATTCCAGGCCTCAACCCGGAGCTATCGTCCCTGCCTGGCATTTTGATCGGCAAGGAACTGGCAAAAAATCTGGGGCTTTTCCTCCATGAACCGCTCTATGTAATCTCTCCCATGGGTGTATCCACGCCGATGGGGATGGTCCCTAGGATGAAGAAGTTTCTTATTGTGGGCATCTTCGATTCAGGCTTCTACGAGTATGACGTTACGCTGGCATACATTTCTCTGAGTGATTGCCAGGAGTTCCTGAACACGGGCGATACTGCTTCAGGGCTGGAGATCCGAGTAGCGGATATATACAAAGCTGACTCCGTAGCAAGATCCATCGAAAAGCGTCTCAGCTTCCCTTTCTGGGCAAGGAACTGGATGGAAATGAACAAAAATCTCTTTTCCGCCCTGCGTCTGGAGAAACGGGTTATGTTCATCATCCTGAGCCTGATTGTACTGGTGGCAGCCTTCAACATCATCACGACCTTGATCATGATCGTCATCGAAAAAAATCGAGACATAGCGATCCTCAAATCAATGGGCGCCACATCGAGAAGTATTCGAATGATATTTATCTTCCAGGGATTGATCATAGGTTTGATTGGTGTGATTCTAGGATGTCTGGGTGGTCTGGCCGTTGCGTTCAATCTGGAATCCATCTCCAAATTTGTTGAAAATCTCCTAGGCTTTAAGATCCTCCCGGGAGACGTCTACTACCTGAGCGAGCTCCCATCCCAGGTAAATTATACGGATGTGGCCATTATCGTGGCCGGAACGCTGTTGATATGCTTCATCGCCACCCTTTATCCATCGTGGCGCGCTTCGAAGCTGGATCCGGCGGAGTCTCTTCGATATGAGTGACACTAAGAGCTGATGATTACGATACAGAACCTGAAAAAGACATTCGTTAAAGATGGCAATCGCATAGAAGTCATCAAAGGGCTCGATCTCGATATTGCCAAGGGAGAGAAACTGGCCATTGTCGGTGTATCGGGAGCGGGGAAGAGCACCTTGATTCATATACTCGGGACTCTTGACCGCCCCACAGATGGTCATATTCTTTACGATGGAGTGGATGTCTTCAGATGGCATGAGAAGGAGTTAGCAACTTTTCGGAACCGAAAGATTGGTTTCGTTTTTCAGTTTCACAACCTGTTGCCTGAATTTACGGGGCTTGAAAACACGATGATGCCTGCTCTGATCAACGGTGTTTCCCATAGCAATGCCATGAAACGTGCAAAGGATCTTCTCTCCGAGGTTGGGCTCGCGGATAGGATGACTCACAAGCCTGGTGAGCTCTCCGGCGGCGAGCAGCAGCGTGTCGCAGTGGCACGTGCCCTCATCATGGAACCGGAAGTCATCCTGGCGGATGAACCAACAGGAAACCTTGACTCTGAAACGGGAAAGAAGGTAGAAGATATACTTATTCAGCTCAACAAAACCAGAAAGATTACCCTTGTGGTTGTGACCCATAACAAATCGCTGGCCGACCACATGACGAGGATCATTGGCCTGCAGGATGGGAGGATCCATCACGTTGTATAAAAATAACTCAGGGGCACTTTTAGCCCTGCTGCCGATCTTTGTCATGATCATCCTTGCGGCTGGTGCCCTGGCAGGCGAGCCGCCCTTGGTCCTCATGCTTCCGGTTGACGTGAACAGCCAGGCTCAGCCTGAACGTCTGAAGGATGCCGTTACAAAGGGTCTGGTGATGGAACTCACCCAGACAAAAGCTTTGCGCATAAAAGTTTTACAGTTCCTGGATGAAAAGGATACTGGTCAGGATCATATTTTGAACCTGGCACGGAAGGCCGGTGCTTCCTATATTCTGAGAGGAAGCGTATTGGAACTGGGTGGGCGCATCAATATTGATGTGCGAATGATCGACGTCAATACGGGTAAGGCACTTCCGGGGGTTTCCGCACAGGCAAAGGGTCTGGATAATCTTCAGCCGTCATTCATTCAACTCCGGAATGATATCATTATGCAAACTCAAACGGCCATGCCGATTGCCCGAATTGAATTCAAGGGAAATCGGAAGATCGAGGTGAATGCCATCCGTCAGGTTTTGACGAGTACGGAAGGAAAGATGCTTTCCGAAGCCGGACTGTCTGCAGATATCAAGGCTATTTACCGCATGGGGTACTTCGATGACGTCACTGCAGAAACAACGGACACAGCGAAAGGTAAGGTCGTTACTTTCCTTTTACAGGAGAAGCCTGCGATTTCAGAGATTAAGATCGATGGCAATAAAGAGGTCGGCAAAGAGGATATTGAAGGCGTACTGACGTTCAAAATCCGCCAGGTGCTCAATCTGGAAAAAATTAAGGAAAGTATTGTTAAAATCAAGGTGCTGTATGACAATAAGGGGTATTACAACGCGGAAATCAATGAAACCATCGAGAAGTTGAAGGATAAAGATGTCCGTGTCGTACTGAACATCAAGGAGAATGAGCGGCTCTATGTCAGGGAAATTTCATTTGAGGGCAACAAGGCATTCACGGACAAAGAGCTCAAAGAATTGATGAAACTCGATGAATGGGGCATCTTTCATTTTGTGACCGACTCCGGCCTTCTGAAGAAGGAGGAATTAAAGCAGGACACCGCCAAGATCCATGCTTTCTACCTGAATAATGGGTACATCAATGCCCAGGTCGGTGAACCGGTTATTACCTTTGATAAGGATTGGATTTATGTCAAGATCCTCATCATAGAAGGTAAACCCTATCGGGTGGGCAAGATATCCATTGCGGGGGACATGTTGAAAACCTCTCGTGACAAACTTATGAAGAATCTTAAAATTGCGAAGAAAGACTTCTACGATCGTGAAGCGATTATCAAAGATATGGAATATCTTACCCAGGCTTGCAATGACGAAGGATATGCCTATGCCGATGTCAACCCGCAAACTTCCCCGAATGAAAAAGAACAGAAAGTGGATATTGTCTTCAATATTACAAAGGGCAACCAGGTTTACTTTCACAGAATTACGATAACAGGCAATACAAAGACCCGCGATAAGGTCATCCGGCGGCAGTTGGCAATCGTCGAAGGAGACCTTTACAGCAACGCAAACCTCAAGAAAAGCTACATGGAGCTCAACCGCCTACATTATTTTGAAGAGATAGATTTTCAGTCAGAGAAGGGGCCTGCCGATAACCTCACGGATGTGGGAATTCACGTCAAGGAAAAACCCACGGGAATTTTCAGCATCGGCGCGGGATACAGCGCATCGGACGGTGCAGTGCTGACTGGACAGGTAACCCAGCAAAACCTCTTCGGACGGGGACAAACCCTGAGTGTCAAAGCCAGCCTGGGAACCAAGACTACCCAGTATGAAGTTTCTTTTGTAGAGCCCTGGCTTTTTGATATTCCCCTATGGACAAAAATTGATGCCTGGACTTATACAAGAACGTATGATGCCTATGACCTGAATTCCACAGGAGTTAGTACGACTTTCGGCTATCCGATTTGGCAGAATGTTACCGGATATGTCGGCTATAAATTTTCACAGGATACTGTTGAAAACATAAATCCATTTTCATCACCTTATATCCTTGCTGAGGAGGGTACAACGATAACCAGCGATGTAACCGTATCCCTCACCCGCGATACAACAGATGATCCTATGTTTCCGTCCACCGGCTCCAGGAATAGTGCCTCCATAGATTATGCGGGTGGAATTATCGGGGGGGATGCGAGTTTCACGAGGTACTCCGCCAGTTCCGGCTGGTTCTTTCCTCTGCCCCTTGAGACGGTATTCAGCATCCGCGGCCGGGGTGGGTACATACAGGGCAACCAGGGAAAAGAGGTTCCCATCTATGAGCGGTTTTATCTTGGTGGAATAAATTCCATTAGGGGGCTGAGATCCGTTGGACCTGAGGATCCTTTTACCGGGGATGTCATAGGCGGTTTGACCATGCTTTGTTTCAACACCGAATTTATATTCCCGCTCCTCAAGAACGCAGGATTGAAAGGTGTCATCTTTTTCGATACTGGAAATGCATGGATATCCGGCTATCATTTCAACGATATGCGCAAAACGGCTGGAGCAGGTATCCGTTGGTATTCGCCTATCGGACCGTTGCGCCTCGAATATGGTTTCGTTCTCGATCCCAGGGAAGGTGATCCCAGCGGCAGGTGGGAATTTACCATAGGCATGTTCATGTAAAGAATGCCGGTAATGATTGAATATTATTTTACCTTCACCGATCATTCATTGCTGATAATTAATGAATTTACAATATTGAAAGGGGGTTAAAGTTTATGAAAAGAATTATATTATTGTCGTTTGGTGTATTGCTCCTGATCGGCATGATGTCCGCGCTCCCCAGTTCATACGCCGCAGAAAAAACGGGTTTTATCGATTTGAGGGAAGTGATGCTGACCTCTGAAGCCGGAAAGAAAGCATCTGACGAATTCAAAGGTGCCTTTGAAGCAAACAAAACTGCAATCCAGGAAAAAGAAACCGAGCTGAAAAAACTCAAAGACGACCTGGAGAAGCAGCGTTCGGTCCTCAAAGAGGGCGCCTATAAAGATAAGGAGGGTGCATACCAGAAAAAATTCCGTGACTACCAGTTGATGGTCAAAGACGCGAATGAGGAGCTTCAGAATAGAGACCAGGAAATTTCCAAAAAAATGATTCCCGACATTATGAAAGTGGTTCAGGCAATCGGTGAAAAAGAAAAATATACCCTGATCCTTGACGTGAGCACCATACCGGTAGCCTACTATAACAAGGAAAATGATCTGACCAAACGGGTTACTGACGAGTTCAACAAAGCATCCAAGGCCGCTAGGAAGTAACCGGATCTGGCCACAACTGAAGAGCACGGCATTTAAAAATACAACTCCGGAAGTATGGGTAGAAGGAAATATTTTGAAAAAAACAGTCAGGGAAGTTGCAGAATTGACAGGCGGCATGATCATCGGGAACCCGGATGATATCATAAGCCGGGTCTGCGGTATTGATGAAGCTGAAGCGGGCGATCTGACATTTGTGGCCAATCCAAAATACTTTAATAAACTTGAAGCCACCAGAGCCACGGCGGTCCTCTGCGCACCGGGAACCGCCTGTCCCGGCAAAACTCTGATTCATGTCGCGAATCCCTATGTGGCTTTTGGAAGAGTATTGTCTGAATTTTATCCTGAAGAGTCACTTTCGAAGGGCATCCATTCCGGTGCCTGGGTTGAACCTAACGCCGTTATTTCAGATGAAGCCGCAATCCTGCCCGGTGTTTATATCGGCCATCACACACTGATTGCCCGTGGAGCGGTTCTATATCCCGGCGTATACATCGGCCCCCACTGTGAAATAGGCGAAGACAGCATTCTATATCCCAATGTAAGCGTCTATAGACACTCCATCATCGGCAGGCGTGTCGTCCTTCATGCAGGCGTGGTCATCGGAGGAGACGGATTCGGTTTTGCCTTGCCCGGTTCCGAAAATACCAAGATTCCCCAGACGGGATATGTCCAGATCGACGATGATGTCGAGATCGGCGCCAATTCGACCGTTGACCGTGGTACGATGAGCAGAACCTGGATTCAAAGAAACGTAAAAATCGACAACCTTGTCCAGATCGCCCATAACGTTGTCATAGGGGAAAACTCCATCATCACCGCCCAGGTGGGGATTTCCGGAAGTACAAAGTTAGGCAGGAGTGTTATCATTGGAGGCCAGGCAGGACTTGTCGGACATATCAACATCGGTGATGGCGTCATGATCGCCGGTCAATCGGGGGTCCACAAGGATATCCCGCCAAACCAGATCGTAGCGGGTTCACCCCATCTGCCCCACCGTGAATGGCTGTGTCTTTGTGCCGCACTGCCGAAGCTGCCTGAAATGCGCCGGATGATTCGGGGCCTTGAGAAACGTATTATTGAATTGGAAGAGCAACTGCAAAAAAAACTATGAAAATGGAGCCATAAAACTGCAATAAGGATAGTACTATGAAAATTCACCCGACCGCAATTATATCTCCGGATGCCGAATTGGCCGAAGGGGTCGAAGTTGGAGCATATAGCATGATTGAATCGGATGTCCACATTGGAAAGGATACCGTCATCAGTTCTCATGTGGTCATTGATATGCATACGGATATTGGTGAGGGCAACCGGATACATCCTTTCGCCTGCATCGGTGGCGCACCCCAGGACCTGAAGTTTCAGGGAGAAGTAACCCGCGTCATTATCGGCGATCATAACATCATCCGGGAATACGTGACCATTCATCGCGCAACGGCGGCCGACATCGGCAAAACGGTCATTGGTGACCATAACCTTCTGATGGCTTACTGTCACGTGGCCCACAACTGCAGTCTGGGCAATAACGTCGTTATGTCAAACGCGGTTAATCTTGCCGGCCACATTCATGTCGAGGATTTTGCCATCATCGGTGGAATGACAGGGATTCATCAGTTTACCAGGATCGGCGCCCATTCTTTTGTCGGGGGGGCCTCCGGAGTTGAACGGGACATTCCCCCCTATATTCTTGCGTCAGGCAATTTTGCAAAGCCATACGGTCTGAATCTTGTCGGGCTCAAACGCCGGGGGTTCTCTGAGGAAACCATTAGCGCACTCAAGGAAGCCTATCGAATCGTCTACAGGTCCTCTCTTTTATTGAAAGATGCGTTGGAAAAGATACGAAGCGAGGTACCCGACCTACCGGAAGTAAGGTATTTTATTGAATTCATCGAAAATTCCCCCAGGGGAATCTGCAGGTGAAAGCGTTAATGGCATGAAGATACTGAGAATCGGAGTGATAGGAATGGGCCACCTCGGGACCTATCATCTACAAAAATATCTGAAGATGCCTGATGTCGAGGTTATCGGTGTGGCTGACCTTATCGAAGAGAAAGTCCGCCGGGGCGCCGACACTTGCAGGGGCAAAGCATGCACCAATTACCGTGATCTCATCGGGATGGTGGATGCCGTCAGCATCGCCGTTCCGACTCAAGCACACCATGAAGTGGCCAAAGCTTTTCTCGAGGCAGGTGCAAATGTCCTTTTGGAGAAACCCATTTCAACCACGCTTGAAGAAGCCGATGATCTTGTTTCCATGGCGGAGGCAAAGGGCCTGATCCTGCAGATTGGCTTCGTCGAGCGCTTTAATCCGGCGATTGTCGCCCTGAGTGAGGTTCTCCATAAGCCGCTGTTCATTGAAATCCATCGCCTGCATCCTTTCTTCGACCGGGGAACCGATGTAGATGTTATTCTTGATCTCATGGTTCATGACCTGGATATTCTCCTTCACTTTATAGACACGCCCATACGCTCCATAGAAGCTGTAGGTGCGTCAGTCCTTTCTGATAAGCCTGATATCGCCAACGTGAGGCTGATCTTTGAATCGGGTTGTGTAGCCAATATTACTGCCAGCCGGATTACGACAAAGACACTTCAAAAAATCCGCTTCTTCTGTACGGACGGTTATCACGCCGTGGATTATGCAAAGCGGGAACTTCTATCCCTCACCAGAATAAGTAGTGCGGACGGAAAATCACAGATCATCGAAAATAAAATCGATATTCAGCCCCACGATCCTCTCGAAGAGGAAATCCGCTCTTTTATTAATGCGGTCCGTACAAGATCTAAGCCTGTCATTTCCGGAAGAGAAGGTCGGGAAGTTCTTGCCCTGGCTCTTCGGATCGGTGAAGAAATTGAGAGGTATCGGTCTTCCATGCCTGGAGGCTGAGAACATGTTTAATTCAAACGGTTCACATTCCGATACCCCTGATAAAAGCCGGAAGATCATGATTATTGCGGGAGAGGCCTCCGGTGACCTTCACGGCAGCAACCTTGTGCACGCAATGCTCAAGCTTGAACCTGATCTGCAGTTCTTTGGCATCGGGGGGAACCGTATGAACCAAGCGGGTGTATCTCTCCTGGCAAACGTTTCAGATATGGCTGTCGTAGGATT
>JBEKJA010000029.1:0-13236 GCA_050011475.1 Syntrophales bacterium | reverse complement strand
CCGCCGTTTTGGAACAGTGGCCCAATCTCCGATCGCCGGCGGACATGTATCTTGAAGGCAGCGATCAGCATAGAGGATGGTTCCATTCTTCGCTCCTCGAGTCAGTCGGGACGCGTAACCGGGCGCCATACCGGAATGTCCTCACTCATGGCTTTGTCGTCGATGGGGAAGGGAAGAAGATGTCCAAATCGGTGGGAAACGTCATCGAGCCGCAGGAGATCATCGATCGATACGGTGCTGAAATCCTGCGTCTCTGGGTGGCCGCCGAAGATTACACGGATGACATCCGCATATCGGAAGAGATTCTTACCAGACTGGTGGAGGCTTATCGGAGGATTCGCAATACCAGCAGATTTATCCTTGGTAATCTGTATGATTTCAACCCGGACCGGGATGCTGTTCCTTACCACGAGATGGAAGAGCTTGACCGGTGGACCATGCACCGTCTCCAGGAAATCATTCATAGAGTGCGAGAAGCCTATGAGAAATATCAGTTTCATGTGGTCTACTACACCCTGTACAATTTCTGTACGGTTGACCTTTCTGCGCTTTATCTCGATGTCGTGAAGGATCGCCTGTACACATCCAGAAATGATGCCCATGCACGCCGCTCCGCCCAGACGGTCATGTGGATTACTCTTGATGCAATGACCCGTCTGTTGGCGCCAATCCTGACATTCACATCGGAGGAGGTATGGGCTGCCATGCCAGCTGCCTCCGGCAGACCTGTCAGTGTCCATCTGGTTCAGTTTCCGGATGTAAATGATGATTTTCTTAATGAAGCTCTGGCACAGCGGTGGAAGGTTCTTCTTGGTGTCCGCAGCGAAATTTCAAAAGCAATCGAGATGGCAAGGGAAAATAAAACGGTTGGCCATTCCCTGGATGCCTTGGTAGAATTATCAGCCCCGGAAAAACTTGAGATGCTGCTCAGGACCCATCAGGAGGATCTCAGAAATTTATCGATTATTTCCCAGATTGCCGTTGTTCCGCGATCGAATGTGAAAGATCCATATGAAAGCAAGGAGATCGATGGGCTTGCTATTGCAGTATCGAAGGCAGAGGGTGAAAAATGCGGGCGCTGCTGGGTCTATGATAAAACGGTGGGGGGTGCGCCTGATGCCCCGGAGCTTTGTAAACGCTGCATTGCAAATATTTGCTGACCTATGAAAAGTAAGTACACCTTATTTACCGGGATTACTGCTTTGATCCTGCTTCTGGACCAGATATCCAAACTTCTGGTAACAAGCAGAATGGCTCTTCACGAATCCATTGCAGTTCTCCCCGGATTCCTCAGCATTACCTACGTCCGTAATCCAGGGGCAGCCTTTGGTTTTTTGGCGGATGCATCGCCTTTTTTCAGGTACATTTTTTTTGTAGCTGTGACGGTTGCGGCCATCGTCCTGATCCTTCAATATGTCCGGAAAACTTCTGCTGATGAACCTGGATTGATTTTTTCTCTCTCCTTAATCTTCGGCGGTGCCGTGGGTAATCTTGCAGACCGTGTCAGGTATGGAGAGGTAGTCGATTTCCTGGATGCCTATATCGGATCGCATCATTGGCCTGCCTTTAATGCGGCTGATTCAGCTATTACCATAGGAGCGGTCATTCTCATGATGGAATTGATCCGGCGAGGAAAGGAACGCCACAATATTCATGCATCCTGATGTCAGGCTCAGAATTCTAATATGAGTCACCTGCTGAAGCTTAAAACTTCTTTGTCCAAAATACTGACTCCGGCACGTAGTTTAATACTCAGCTTTGCTAGGATCATTATTGTGGGAGCCATTATCCTATGGCTTCCCCCTTCTTCGGCCCAAGGTTCGATATCCTTTATTGACGCCCTGTTTACATCCACCTCGGCGGTTTGTGTTACGGGTCTGTCTGTTGTCAGTATAGGCCGTGACCTTTCATTTATCGGTCAGGTAGTTACTCTCATTCTATTCCAGATCGGCGGATTAGGGTTTATTACGTTTTCGGTTGTGCTTTTCGGTCTGATGGGGCGGGGCATTTCGTTCAAAGGGCGGGAAATTGTCCGTTCCACGTTTCTTCATACCCCCATTCGGAACATGATGTTCATCGCTAAATGGATTATGTTGTTAACATTCAGTATCGAGGGCGTAGGAGTCATCTTGTTATGGTCAAGGTTCATTCAGGATTTTACGTTTAATGAGGCGTTGTTTAAGGCCGTTTATCATGCTGTCGCAGCCTTTAATAATTGTGCATATTCACTGTTCACGGATTCTTTCGTTGACTACCGGGATGATTGGTTTCTGAACCTGACCATCATGGGATTGATTATTCTGGGCGGGAGCGGTTTCATTGTTCAGTATGAGGTGATCTCCAGACTCAGGGGATTTCAGGATAGACTATCCGTGCATGCTAAAATTGTCCTCATCACAACAGGGCTGCTTATCCTTGGAGGTGCAGCCTTGATTTGTCTTTTTGAGTTCAGTCATGCATTTCGGGAGCTTCCGGCAGGGACTCGGATTTTGTCGTCCGTTTTTCAATCCGTCGCGGCACGAACCTGTGGTTTTCATACTCTGAATATCGGACAACTTACCAATGCTACCATCCTTGTTCTCATGATCCTGATGTTTATCGGAGCCTCGCCGGGTTCAACCGGGGGCGGCGTGAAAACAACCAGTTTCGCACTTCTAATATTGATCATTTGGAATCGTATGAAGGGCCACGAAGAAGTAAGTGTATTTGACAGAACCATTCCAAGGGATGTCCTGTTCAGAACGATCGCTATCATGGTAGCATCGGTGGTTTCTATCTTACTGGTTACCTCTATCCTACTGTTTTTTGAAAGTGACAGTGGGTTGCCGCCCGCCGAAAGCCGCCATTTCTTTGTGGAGTATCTTTTCGAGACCGTTTCTGCCTTTGGGACTGTCGGCTTGTCCATGGGTATTACGGATAAATTGAATTCCATTCAGAAACTGGCTATCATTCTCATGATGATTGCAGGCCGTGTCGGTCCCCTGACGCTGGCCTTTTCATGGTATTCGGCAAAACGTCGGATGATATATTCGGAAGAATCGGTAATGGTTGGCTGAGGAGGGTATATGAAAAACAGGGTCATCGTCATTGGATTGGGAATATTCGGGTTTAACATTGTAAAAAGCCTTTATGAAAACGGTTTTGAAGTGGTTGCCATCGACAAGAGCAAGGAAGCCGTTCAAAGAATCAAAGATTATGCCACAAAGGCGATTGTGGCGGACGGTATGGATAAGGAAATTATGGATATCGTAGGTGTTGCAGAAGATGATGTGGTGATCATCTCGTTCGGCGAGGATCTTGCAGCGGCTACATTAATTACCCTTCACCTGAAACAACTCAAAGTGAAAAACATCATTGTCAAGGCGCCCAACGAGGAGCACAAACTGATTCTCGAAAAGGTGGGAGCCACGGATGTCATCATACCCGAAAAGGAAATAGCAAATAAGGTAGCCAAGAGCCTCATATCACCTAACGTACTCGATTATATCCCCCTGTCGGATGATTACATGATCTTCGAGATGGCACCGCCAAACAGCTTTCTTGGAAAGACCATTTCTGAATTGCAGCTTCGCAGCCGTTACCACATTGAAGTCATAGCCATTCGCGATACTGTTTCAGACCGAATTCATATGGTTCCTCAAGCGGATTTTATCATTAAGGATGGGGAAGTCCTCGTGGTGGTAGGCAAAGAGAAAGATATCCAGAAAATAAAATAGGATAAACACTCTTAATCATTGAACCGGCAACCGTTTATTTCCTGAAAAGAATTATACCATTGTCCGATCGGGTGAATCTCCTAGGATAATTGTCGCGTCCACAGCTACGGCGCCTCTTTGCGTGATGATCACGGGATTGATGTCAACCTCTCGAATACTCGAGTATTGCATGCCAAGTGCGCCTAAAGCAATGAGAATTCTGGCAAGCTCTTTGCGGTGAACGGGAGGCGATCCACGGAAACCGTCAAGAAGACGTTTTCCCTGAAGGCGTTCCATCATGGCCATGGCATCGCCCATGCTGAGTGGTGCCACAGCGAATTCAACATCCCGGAACAGCTCCGCCATCGTTCCACCGAAGCCAAGCATGACGGAAGGGCCAAATTGGACATCCCGCAACAGGCCAACTATCATTTCTAGGCCATCGGGGATCTGTTCCTGCACAAGTACCTTTCCCTGTCCATCCATTTTTTTCATGAGCGTCGTATAGATTTTTTTTGCGTGTTCATCATCCTGAATGTTCAAATAGACAAGCCCTTCCTCGGTTTTATGGATCATGCCGGGCCTCAAGCCCTTCATAACAATGGGATAGCCGATTCCGGCAGCAATGGTGCTGATGGAATCGTTGTCTTCAACAATGCCTTCATCCACAACAGGGATGCCGTGAGCTTTAAGAACTTTCTTTGAAAGAAATTCGTCAAGGGGGCCGCTGTTTTTTTGCAGCAGTGAAGATAGGTTGTCTGGAATTGCCTTCTCTACCGGCACGGTACCTATCTCCATTGCCGGGATTCGTTGGGACAAACGCATGGCCACAGCCATGCATTCAACCGTCCGGTAAAGCTCTTGAAACACCGGGATACCGCATTGGCGGGCCTCCTGCATGAATTGGAAGGATTCGTCGCGCCTACCGATGAGCCAGATAAAAACCGGTTTCCCGGAGGCCGTCATCTGGCGGGCGGCAGTGGCAATATCGATCCGAATCCTAATATTACCTGCAAATGCATGAACAATTACTGCATCGACATTCGGGTCCGATAGTACCGCTTCAAGTGCGGAATTGCAGACATTCGTGTCGGATCCTACAAAACGCTCCATGGCCGGCCATAGATCAACAGGGTTGCTCACAGGCATCCATGGCGGATACAGCGCCTGAAGAGCTTCAAGGCTTGATAGTGAAAGATCGGCGATGGAAAGATTCACCTCTTCGAGAAAGTCGGCGGTTAAAATACCCGCCCCTCCGCTGAATGTCAGGACTGCAATACGGCCTTTATCTCCGTTATGAACAGCCGGAGTCAATGAAATCGTGCGGCAGAGATCCATCATTTGTTTGAAGTCATAAGCCTCAATGACGCCGGCCTGGGCAAATGCACCTTTAATGACCTTGTAATTTCCTGCCAGACTTGCCGTGTGGCTCATGGCCGCTTCCGCACCCTTGAGGCTTTTGCCGCCCTTGAGGACAACAATCGGTTTGGAGCTTTTCCGGCATAGGTCAAGAAAACGCCGCCCCTCGGGAACCGCTTCGAGGTACATACCGACGACGGCGGTAAAAGAGTCTTCAAGCAGGTACTCCAGAAGATCGCACTCATTGACGTCAACCTTGTTTCCTACTGAACAGACTTTGCTGATTCCCATAATTCCATTGGTCATAATATCGACGAGGAAACCGGCTGAGAGCATGCCGCTTTGTACGATGAGCGAGACGTCGCCGGGAACGAAAATGCCGGATTCCAGAGCTTTTGGATCCATGAAGGAGAATATGTAACGGTGAACGGCGTCCACCAGGCCCATGCAATTCGGTCCCCACAGGCGAATGCCCTTTCTGCGTACAATTTCTGCAAGGCGATTTTGCAGCGCTCGACCTTCCGGCCCCGTTTCCGCAAAACCCGCTGATTCTATCATCGCTCCAGGAATGCCTTTCTCTACACAAGCCTCGATAGTCTCAATGACTTGCGCTGCGGGAACAAAGACAATGGCTAGATCCACTTCATCGTTAATATCGCGCACGTCGTCATAACAGCAAAGCCCCTCCATCTCATGATATTTGGGATTGATGGGGTAGACTTTTCCACGATAGCCGGCCATGATGTTTTTCAGAATCGCATTGCCGCCTTTAAATGGATTAGGTGTCGCACCGATAATGGCTACTCCCTTGGGATTGAAGAAAAACTCCATGTTTGACCTCTAATGTTTTATTGTTTGAGAATAATGACTTCCAAAACCTGTTTCCCCCATGCATTTGCATCGTCCTCATTGGGGAAGAATACATCGATATGGTCCCCCTGAATAGATATTCCCTTGTCATGAACTTCACCCCATCCATAACCGGGTACGTACATTTTTGTTCCATAGGGATATCGAGCAATATCAGCAGCTATGGTCCCCTTTCGGGCTATGGATCCGTCGGAAGTGATCCCGACCAGTTTGCGCTTTCCTTTATTTGGTCCATAAGCATAAACCGGCGGCAGCAGGCAGCAGCCCCATTTGTGTTCCCAGCGAGTGGACTTTTGCCCGGCATCATAGGCCGTGACAAGCATTTTCCGGGCTATTTTCTCCAGCCCTTTTTCCCGGCGAAAAATACTGCATCCTGTGACTGCCCCGATCAAGATCATCAAGGCCAAGCACACACAGAGGCAGTTATGCTTACTCCAGACATTCAAGGTATTATCCCTCCACTGCCTCAGAATTGCGGGCACGTTACCACATTGTCCATATAAGATTCAAGAAGGATGGCTGGAAGAAGTTATCAAGCGGAACGCAGGGCATCGACTATTTTCGTGCGTGATGCGCGGAGGGCTGGCAGGAAACCGCCGACGAACCCCATGATCAGGCTGAAGAACATGGCCTGGACGGTAATTTCCGGCGAAAGAGTGAAACGGAAGGCAAGCTCGGAGAAAGTCTGAAAATTCAAGGTTGAGACGGTGACGAGCTGCATGAGTGATGCAAAGCCCAGGCCGAAGAGTCCTCCGCAGAAACCCAGGAGGAGCGATTCCATGAGAAAGGCGGCAAGGATGCTTCTCCTCTGGAAACCAAGGGCACGCAATGTACCGATCTCTGTTGTTCGATGTGCTACGGAAGCAAACATGGTGATCATGGCTCCTATGATCGCACCAATCGAAAAAATCAGCGTGAGAGTGAATCCAAGGATCCGGAGAAATTTTGCCATCATCTCCGACTGATCGGTGTAATAGGTTATTTCACGTTTTGCATCGAGGTTCAGCCGCGGATCAGTTGTAATACGCTGCTGTACTTTATGAAAAGTCAAAGGATCGCGCAGTTTGAATGTCAGGGAGGAATAAACTGGTCTGCGGAATGCTTGCATGAACTGGTTTGCATCTCCCCAGATTTCCGAGCTGTAGCCTGTACTGCCTGCATCAAATATTCCGACAATCCGCCAATTACGTTTGGCACTGTAAAATGAACTATTGAGATTTATTCCGGCAAACTGTCTCTGGATGCTGCGGCCTGCCATAACCTCAAGTGTACCCATGCGGGGCAGCCTTCCGGCCACCAGTCGAACCTGCGGACGGAGTTCCAGCGAATGCCGGTCGATTCCCCGGATTGTGACATTGGATGGTTTCCCGCTGCTTCGTTTGTTCAGGGTGATCAGGACGACCATTTCCCTCACAGCAAGCTTATCACCATTCACTGCTGCTGCAATTTCAGGAAATGTTTCAATCACAGCCACTTTCTCCCGTTCGACACCACTCATGACCTCAGCATTGGATCCTTTCCGGATGACCACCACATTGTCGTACGAGCCGGTCTCCACAAGCGCCTTCTTAAGCCCCTCGGCAAGCATCATAATAGTGGCAAAGACGAATACGACCAGTGACATCCCGGCCACTGTCAGAATGGTTGTCAGCTTCCGGGTCAGAAGATTGCGAATATTGTAGGTGAGGGGGAGAGCCATCAGCCAAGCCTCCTCAAGCCATCGGCAACCCGGATTCTGATCGCATGACGCGTGGGGATCACAGCAGCGGCAATGGCCACGATAATTGCCGCCAGCAGATCAAGCTGGAGGGTTTCTGTGGAGACATTGAATACTGGGAAATACACGGCAAGCTTTGTACTGAAGGCTTTCGCAACGGGAAATGTCAGGGCCATGCCGATCAGGCCGCCCGTCAGGGTGATCATCAGCGCTTCTCCGATGATCAACACGGCGATATGGATACCCCTGAAGCCTAGGGTCTTCAGAATAGAGTAATCTCCGATTCTTTCACGAGTGGTCATGGCCATGGTATTGGCCACGACAGCCATGATAATAACGATGATTACCAATGAAACAATCTGAATAATCCTTACAATGACCTCCGTCATGGCAACAAAGCCAAGCTGAAACGCTTTCTCGGTTTCAGTAATGGTTTCCGCAAGGGAGTTCTTGAATGTCTGATCAATGGCTTGAGATACTTTCGCCGCATTTTCAGAACGGTCGATACCAATCATGTAAAAACCGACCTGGTCGGCCCGGCGTGGAACGATCCGTTTTACGGTTTCATTGAGATAATCCCAATGAAACATAAATTGTGTTTCGTCTATGGTCTTGTCTCTTCCCCGATAAATGCCGCGGAGCACAAATTCCCAGTTCCCGGGATAGACGACCCCTTTGATGGGGATGATATCTCCAAGCTTCCATCCGTACCTGGCAGCCAGCTTTCTGCCGGCCATGGCACCCTGCCGATCTTTTAGAAAAGCCGATGTTTCTTCCGGCGACAGGATGAACTCCGGATAGAGTCGAAGGTAACTGACAGGTTCCACACACCAGTTCGCAAAGAAGTTCTTTTCGTCAATGTAGACGCCACCAAACCACGAGCCATAAGAAACGGTTCGTACTCCATCGATCTGCCGGATCTTCTCTTTGTAGGACAGCGGGAGTGGAAAAACCAGGGATACGGCATTCCTGGTGACGAGACGGGTTGCTGAAGATGCCGCCGCTCCTGCATACCAGGCACTGACTACTGTACGCAGCAGGCCGAAGGCAAGAATGGCAATTGCCACGCCAAGAATCGTCAATCCGGTACGGAGTTTATTTCGAAACGCATTCCGCAGGATGATCTTAAGAAGCATGATTGTCGAGGTATCCTTTATCCAGGTACCTGAGAATCTTTGCCCGTTCCGCAGCTTTGGGATCATGGGTAACCATGATGATCGTTTTATTCATTTCTTCATTGAGCCGGGCCATGGAATCAAGGATATCACGGGCTGAATCGCGGTCCAGGTCTCCGGTAGGCTCATCCGCTACAAGGATGGTCGGGTCCGTAACAATGGCGCGGGCAATGGCCACCCGCTGCTGCTCACCTCCCGAAAGCTCCGATGGATAATGATCCAGCCGGTGTGAAAGGTTCACCAGCTTCAACGCCCTATGTGCATGATCAGCTTGATCCTTTCTGGAAAGAGCAGTAAGGCGCAGGGGAAGCTCAACATTCTCAAGGGCCGTGAGTACCGGGATGAGGTTATAAAATTGAAAAATAAAACCGACATGACGGCCGCGCCATTGTGCAAGATCCGTTTCCGTCAGTGTGGTGATTTCCTGCCCCCCAACCATGATACGGCCGCGATCCGGACGGTCAATCCCTGCAATGAGATTCAGCAGTGTTGTTTTACCGGAGCCGGACGGACCCATGAGAGAAAGGAATTCACCTTCATGAATGTTGAAAGAAATATCAAATAGGACCGGTACATCCTGTAGTCCACGGCGGTAAGTTTTATAGACATGATCGATTTCAACAATGGTTGGAATCTCTGGCGTCATGTTCCTTCAGCGGTCTTTATGCGCTGGCCTTCCTTCAGATTCGCTGATGGTTTTTGAACAATCCGATCACCTTCCTGCAAGCCGGCATTAAGTTCCACCATGTCTCCCCATGTTTTCCCGGCGGTTATGGTTTTTCTGATAATCCGATCTTTCTGTATCAGATAGACATAATGCCCTCCCGATACGTTCAGGATGGAAGAGACGGGAATGGCCAGCCGGGATGATCGTTCATCCTGGTTGAGTGGCTTCGGTAAAAAGGTCACTTTAGCGCTCATGTCGGGAAGCAGACGATCATCTTTCTCCAGAAAACGTACCCTGACCAGAACGGTTGCCTTACTACGATCCACGGTGGGTAAGATTGCATGAACCACTCCATCAAAACGCTTATCCGGAATGGCGTCCAAAAGAATGATGCAAGGCTGACCGATTCTGACGATGCCAATATTTGTTTCCGAAACATCCGCCTCCACCTCAAGCGTTCCAAGATCGGCAAGGGTGAAAACGGAGGCCTTCGCATTGGCGGCAGCACCGAGCGGAGTCACAATGTCTCCGATATCGGCATTCTTGGTTAAAACTACCGCGTCAAAGGGGGCGCGAATCAGCGAATAATCGACAAGTATGTCTGTAGTATGGAGGGCCGCTTTGCTGATGCCTATAGACGATTTTGCGGCACTGACGCCTGCCTTGGCCCTCCGCCATCGGGCTTCAGCCGTATCAAACTGAGATTGTGAAATGGCTGCGTCCTTTCTCAGGCGGCGATAGCGGTCATAGGTAAGCGTTGCATCATCAAGCTCTACCTGGGCCTGTTGGAGATTGGCAATGGCCGCTTCAAGACCTTCCCGTGCCTGGTCACGGCCTGCCATGGCGTCCTCATTTTCCAGGCGTGCAACGACAGTCCCCTTTCGGACACGACTTCCCTCCTCAACCATCAATGCGGTAATGCGGCCGGTAATCTTGGAAGCGACAGCGGCTTTACGCTGGGCAACAACATAACCGCTGGCATTGAGCATGGACAGGGCCTGGTAGGGATAGAACCGGGAGACTGCAACAGCCTCTACAGTCGCAGCAGGTCTGAGATAGCCTGTGCCATAAAGAATTGCCCCGGATACCAACAATACCAAGACAATGGCTGCAAAAAACAATGACCTGCGCCATCCTTTGTGGGAAGAATCCTTCAGTGAGGAGTCAATTCTGAGTTGGGAAAGGTCGTCCTGGGTCATGGTGTCATAAAGGGAAGATTCGGCTACGGCTTTCGATAAAAACTTGAACTCTTCGGGCCGGAGAAGGGGCAGGTCCCCATTTATAGTTTCAAGATTCCTTTTTTAATGTCTGTTCCCTGATTCGGTCCAATTCTTCTCGATATTGTTCCGCCTGAGCTTTGACCATCTCTATTTCCTCACGGGCACGTTCGATCTGTTCGTTCTGCCTTTGCCGTTCTTCCTTCAGCTTCTCCTGTATATCGTCATAGCCTACATAAAGTGCAACGATACCGCCGAAAAGCATCAGTAAAGGCAAAGCGCCTTTTGCCAGTGCGATGAAATTGGTCCACCAGAAAATCAATCCAAAAAGCCCCAGAATCGCCGAAACAGCCCCGCCTATAATCAGAGACATTGCCTGTCCCTCCTTGAAACCACTAGTCATGAATGTGTATATCAAAGCATCTCATTTACATGACAAAAATAGGGGCAGGTCCCCGTAATGTCAAGAGAAAATGTATACATGACAAGAAAAGATCAAAGAACGCAATGGTGAATGGGAAAAAAACCTTGATTAAAATCAATACTTCCGTTAGCATTCTTAGTTCATTGAATGAAATATCAAAGGTTTTATTACATGGAGGTTATGGTGCTGGAACCGGATTTTCAGAAAGGCGGAGGCCTCGTCCCGGTCATTCTCCAGGATGTGGATACCGGAGAGGTTCTTATGCTGGCGTATATGAATCGCGAAGCATGGATTGAAACGCAAAAAAGCGGCCGCGCAACATACTGGAGCCGATCTCGCAACAGTCTGTGGGTCAAAGGCGAAACGTCCGGCAATTTTCAACTCGTTGACGGAATGTTTATAGATTGTGATCGGGACACTCTTTTGTTGAAAGTGCACCAGATGGGTGGGGCAGCATGCCATACGGGATACCGTTCCTGTTTTTACCGCCGCATGTCACCGAGTGGTGAGGAGATCGTTTCAGATCGTATATTCATACCGGAGGAAAAAGGAAAGTGAAACGGCGGCTGAAGCTTGGTATTCCAAAAGGAAGTCTTGAGAACAGTACGGTGGATCTATTCAAGCGTGCAGGTTGGCGTATTTCGTATGACAGCAGAAGCTATTTCCCGGATATCGACGATGAGGAGCTTTCATGTACGCTTGTTCGAGCGCAGGAAATGTCCCGTTACGTGGAGGAAGGCGTCATTGATCTTGGATTGACGGGCCTGGATTGGATCATCGAGAATGAATCCAAAGTGGTTGTTCTTCAGGATCTGATTTATTCCAAGACGTCGGTGCGACCTGCCCGTTGGGTTCTCGTAGTCCGGGAGGATTCACCGATATCCCGCCTTGAAGATCTCGAGGGTAAAAGAATCTCCACGGAGCTGGTCAATTTTACAAAGCGCTACTTCAAGGAGCATAAAATCAATGTTCATGTGGAGTTTTCCTGGGGCGCCACGGAAGCAAAAGTCGTGGAAGGGCTTGTAGATGCTATTGTTGAAGTTACAGAGACAGGGTCGACAATCCGTGCCAACAAATTAAAAATCATCCATGAACTGATGACCACCAACACTCAGCTCATTGCAAACCAGGCTGCCTGGGATGATCCGTGGAAGCGGCAGAAAATGGAGCAGATCTGTTCCCTGCTGAACGGCTCATTGCAGGCAATGGGTAAAGTCGGCTTGAAGCTTAATGTGGCGAAAGAAAACCTGGGCAGAGTTGTTCTTCTTCTGCCTTCTCTGAAGGCGCCAACCATCTCGGGTCTCTACCAGAATGAATGGTTTGCGGTTGAAGCGATCGTGGATGCAAGCCTTGTCAGAGAGCTCATACCGCTGCTGAAGGAAGCCGGTGCCGAAGGCATCATTGAATATCCTTTGAATAAGGTAATCTAAGGACATCTTATGCGTAGAGCCACAATAAAACGAAAAACAACGGAAACGGATATTACTGTCGTTATTTGCCTGGATGGGAGAGGGAAGGGGCAAATTGATACGACGATCCCATTCCTGGATCATATGCTGACTCTTCTTTCCCGGCATAGCCTGCTGGATCTGGCCATCAAGGGAAAAGGAGATACGGAAGTGGACGATCACCATCTCGTGGAAGACCTCGGAATATGTCTGGGTGATGCATTGCGTGAAGCCCTGGGAGATAAAGAGGGAATTAATAGATATGGAGATGCACTAGTTCCAATGGATGAGTGTTTATGTAGTTCTGCGGTTGACTTTTCGGGGAGGCCATGTCTTATATACAATGTGGTGTTTCGCGGGAAACGGAGCGGGGATTTCGATTTTGATCTCTTGAAAGAATTTTTTAAGGCCCTTTGTGATCATACCGGCATGACATTGCATCTTAACCTGTTGTATGGTAAAAATAAACATCATATGGCAGAAGCGGTATTCAAGGCGTTTGCCAGGGCTCTCCGGAAAGCTGTTACTGTAGATGAGAGAATCCGTGGAGTCCTTTCAACAAAAGGCAGGCTGTAAACTCTGCTGAAGAGAAATCGAAGATTTCATAATCAGTCTCCATCCGGAAATTACGGAAATATTTATGAGAACCGGTAAAAGCAAAACG
>JBEKJA010000028.1:0-13360 GCA_050011475.1 Syntrophales bacterium | reverse complement strand
TTTACTTTCCAACGATTCCATAGATTAATATTATCCCTTGGAGTGAATCAAAATTTTATGCCGGATTCCCTTGCCGCATCGGCCAGGGCCTTGATCCGACCATGATAAATATAGCAACCCCTGTCGAAAACAGCTTGTTCAATACCCTGAGCAAGCAGGTTCTCAGCAATTCGCTTCCCCACTTCCTTAGCCTGTTCGACTTTCTTCAATCCTCCCATTTGTCCACGGAGATCCTCTATTGTCGTGGATGCAGCAGCCAGTGTTCTGCCAAGATCATCATCGATAGCCTGAACGTAGATATGCTTTGCACTTCTGAATACCGACAGCCGCGGCCTGCTTTGAGAACCATGAATCTTCACCCGAACCCGCGTTCTTCTTTTCAGCCTTATTTTCGCAATTCTCTTTGTTGTCAACGCTCTACCTCTCCCTGAATGACTGCAGACGGACAGGGTTACTTTGTGCCGACGGACTTCCCTACTTTCCTCCTGACATACTCTCCGGTTAACCGTATACCTTTACCCTTATAAGGTTCCGGTTTTTTCAGAGCTCTGATTTCCGCCGCCACACGTCCAACCTTCTCTTTGTCAATACCCGACACGGCTATATTGACCTGCTTGTCGACTTTGATGGTTATACCTCCCGGGATCTTGTACTCCACGGGACTTGAATATCCTACAATAAGCTTCAGGGTGCTGCCGGCTACTTCGGCGCGATAGCCAACCCCGACTATTTCGAGGGATTTTACAAAACCAGTACTGACTCCTGTCACCATATTGGCAACCAATGTTCGTACGAGACCGTGGTAGGCATCAGTCGTTCTGTCATCCGATCCCTTTGTCACCGTAACAGAATCTTTATCGACAGATACCCCGATACCATGAGGAATCTTCATGGACAGCATGCCCTTGGGACCCTCGACCTTTACAGTCTCGTTATCTATTACCAGATGGACTTTATCAGGCAATAAAACGGATTTCTTACCGATTCTCGACATTTTGCAACTACTCCCAATCTTAAATCATAGCGGTATCAGACTCAATCGAAGCCCGTATCCCACCTGGCCCGATTTTACCAGACATTACAAATGATTTCACCACCTATATTGAGTTCTCTGGCTTCCCTATCGGTGATGATTCCCTTGGACGTGGAAAGAATTGCAATACCATACCCGTTGAGGACTTTGGGAATCTTATCGCTATTTACATATACCCTTCGGCCGGGCTTGCTTACCCTTTCAATACCCGAAATCACTGTGCCCTTGGTATCCGGGTATTTCAGATAGATCCTCAATAGATCCCGGCCTCGGGAATCTTTCTTTTGGTCATAGCCATTTATATAACCGGCTTTTTTCAGCGCCTTGGCAATATCCTGGTTCATTCGGGATGGATACACATCCACGTTTTTGTAATGGATCCTGTTTCCATTCCTGATCCTGGTCAGCATATCCGCTATTGGATCTGTCATCCCCATAAATAAGAACTCCTTATACTACTTTTACCAACTGGATTTGATAACGCCGGGAATCTCTCCCTTCAGGGCAAGGTTCCTGAAGCAGATTCTGCACATATCGAATTTCCTGTAATAGGCGCGAGGTCTGCCGCACAAAGGACAGCGGTTATACTCCCGGACGCCAAATTTCATTTTCCTGCCTGCCTTCGCAATCAAAGACTTTTTCGCCACGCCAACTCCTCCAAATTTCCATACTTAACTGCGAAATGGAACACCCATCAAACGTAACAGTTGACGTGCTTCGTCATCCGTTTTCGCCGTAGTGACAATCACGATATTCATACCCCTGACCTTTTCCACCTTGTCATAATCTATCTCGGGAAAAATGATCTGTTCCTTCAAACCCAGGGCAAAATTTCCCCGCCCATCAAAAGATTTCGTCGGGATTCCTCTGAAATCACGGATTCGGGGAAGAGCAACATTCACCAAACGATCAAAGAATTCGTACATCCTGTCCCCCCTGAGGGTAACCATGCAACCAATGGACATCCCCTGGCGGAGCTTGAATGTGGCGATTGATTTGCGCGCCTTCGTGATCACCGGCTTCTGCCCCGTGATTTGACTGATTTCCTGAGAGGCACTTTCGAGTACCTTGGCATTCTGAATCGCCTCTCCCAAACCCATGTTCACAATGATCTTGTCAAACCTGGGAACTTCCATCCTGCTCCGATAATGGAACTCTTTTTCCAGGGAGGGTACGACTTTTTCCAAATAGTGGTCTTTTAGCCTTGCCATTTTATATAAACCCATTTAAGCGTCAAGAATTTCATTACATGCCTTGCAAACACGAGCTTTTTTTCCATCATCCATGATCCTGAACCCTATACGAACACCCTTGTTGCATTTATTGCATTGAAACATTACGTTCGAAATGTGGACAGATCCCTCTTTTTCGACGATTCCACCTTTGCCTTTTGCATCCGGACGCTGGTGACGTTTAACCATGTTGAGCTTTTCCACGACAATACGATCGCGTTCACGGATCGTCTTCAGAATTTTACCGGATTTCCCTTTTTCCTTACCGGCTATTACTGTAACTACATCCCCTTTTTTTAGCGTTTTACCATGCATTTTGCGTCCTCAAAATAACATCTCTGGATCATCGCTGACTGGTCCTTCCTTTACAATACTTCTGGAGCCAGCGAGATAATCTTCATAAATTGCTTCGCTCTTAACTCTCTTGCAACAGGGCCAAAGATTCTTGTTCCAATTGGTTCCATCTGATTCGAGATCAGTACTGCTGAATTATCGTCAAATTTCAGGTAAGTGCCATCCTGTCGTCGAACTTCCTTCACCGTCCTGACAATAACGGCTTTCATCACATCGCCTTTTTTTACTTTAGAGTTAGGCAGAGCCTCTTTCACAGACACGACGATTACATCCCCAATGCTGGCATAACGCCGTCTGGAACCACCTAGAACTTTGATGCACGCCACTCGTTTGGCCCCGGAATTGTCCGCCACGTTTAAAATTGTCTGCATCTGAATCATCGGAACACCCTCATCACCAGGGATCTCACGCTGCATATGGAGAACCCGGTATACTGCTTTTGTATTCTTATTTTGCTTTTTCCAGAATCTCGCTGACTCGCCAGCGCTTATCCTTACTTAAGGGCTTAGATTCTATAATCAGGACCTTATCTCCGAGTCGACAGTCATTTTTTTCATCGTGTACTTTATACTTTACGTACCTTCGAACATATTTATGGAATACCGAATGTTTTACGAGTCTTTCCGCACGCACAATGATCGTTTTATCCATCTTGTCGCTTACTACCAATCCCTGGATCGTCCTTTTGTTGCTTTTCTCCACCATGATCAAGCCGCCTCCCTTTCACGCAGCACTGTGTTGATCCGGGCGATATCTTTTCTCAGGCTACCCAACATGGCCGAAGAATCCAACTGCCCCGTCGTTTGACGAAGCTTGAGTTTGAAAAGTTCCTCTGTGAATTCTTTTCTCTTCTGTATCAACTCATCCACATTCAAATCCCTGATATTTTTAATTTTCATTTGAGGCATCCCTCGAAAGAAATTTCGTCTCTATGGGAAGCTTGTGCGCAGCAAGGCGGAAGGCCTCCAGGGCGATATCCTTTGTGACACCTTCCATTTCGTATAGTACCATTCCCGGTTTCACGACAGCCACCCAACCCTCCGGAGCTCCTTTTCCCTTACCCATACGGGTTTCCGCCGGCTTTTTGGTAATCGATTTATGTGGAAAAACACGAATCCAAATCTTTCCGCCCCTCTTTACATGCCTCGTCATGGCAACACGTGCCGCTTCAATCTGACGGGATGTTATCCATCCGCATTCAGCAGCCTGAAGGCCATACTCACCAAAAGAGATCGTATTCCCTCGTGTGGCCGGGCCATTCATTCGGCCGCGCTGCAGTTTTCTGTATTTTACCCTTTTCGGCATCAACATTGCTGAATAACTCCTATCACGATTCCCTTAACGGATAGCATCAAAATGGTCCTGGCTACTTTTCCAATTCTTTTTTGACGGGAAGAATTTCACCATGAAAAATCAAAACCTTGACACCGATCAGACCATAGGCTGTTTTTGCTTCCGTAAAGCCCCAATCTATATCTGCCCTGAGTGTATGAAGGGGAACCCTTCCTTCGCGGTACCATTCCGACCTCGCCATTTCCGCACCACCAAGCCGTCCGGCACAATTAATCCTTATTCCTTTGGCGCCGAATTTCAGGGCGGAGGTGACACCTTTTTTCATAGCCCTTCGGAAAGCGACGCGCCGCTCGAGTTGAAGGGCAACATTCTCCGCGACAAGTTGGGCGTCAATCTCCGGTTTACGCACCTCTAAAATATTGATGATGACTTCACTCTTGGTAACACCTTCAAGATCTTTTTTCAGCTTCTCAATTTCTGCGCCTTTTTTGCCGATAATGATACCGGGTCTAGCTGAATATATATTCACCTTTGCCTTGTTGGCCGCACGTTCGATCTCGATACGCGAAACCCCGGCATGGTAAAGTTTCTTCTTCAGGTATTTACGTATCTTCAAATCTTCATGGAGCAGTTCGTCATACTGCCTTTCCGAAAACCATTGGGAGCGCCACGTTTTGACACCACCCAACCTCAATCCTATCGGGTTGACCTTCTGACCCAAGCTGTCACCTCCTCAAGTGTGGCTTTGTGCTTTTCATTTATTGAACAGGGTCACTGTTCGTCCAGTATAACTGTTATATGACTCATTCTTTTCTTGATGCTGGCAGCTCGTCCCTGTGCACGCGCCCGCCATCTTTTCAGTGAAGGCCCCTGATCAACCAGCACTTCCTTGACATAAAGAATATTCTCATCGATATTCGGATTCTGTTTCGCATTGGCAACAGCGGACTTGAGCACCTTTTCCACCAGACCGGCGGCTTTTTTCCTGGTGTAGGTGAGAACCCTGATAGCATCGTCCGCGTTCCGCCCGCGGATCATATCAATGACCAACCTGGCCTTTTGGGGCGATATTCTGATATATTTTGTTGTTGCTTTTGCTTCCATATCACTTTCGCACTTTCGTCTTTCGATCGCCGGAATGACTGAAAAAAGTTCGCGTAGGCGCGAATTCTCCAAGCTTATGACCCACCATGTTTTCGGTTACGAAAACTGGTATGAATTTTTTGCCATTGTGCACGGCAAATGTGTGTCCGATCAATTCCGGGGTGATGGTTGAACGACGCGACCAGGTCTTTATGACCGCCTTGCTTCCCGCGCTTTCAGCCTTCCTGACTTTGTCAAGAAGCTTCGCATCGATTAATGGACCTTTCTTGACTGAGCGTGCCACCTTAACCTCTTCTCTTCACGATGAATTTATTCGTACTCTTGTTTCTCCTTGTTTTGTGCCCCTTGGTCGGCACGCCCCATGGTGTACATGGGTGCCTTCCACCTGAAGACTTTCCTTCACCACCGCCCATAGGATGATCGATCGGATTCATGACAACACCGCGCACTTTGGGCCGCTTCCCAAGCCAGCGTGATCGCCCAGCTTTGCCAATGCTGATATTTTCGTGATCTATATTGCCAACCTGTCCTACAGTTGCCCGGCACTCCAAATGAATCTTCCTTACCTCACCGGAAGGAAGCCGGACCTGAGCATAGCCTTCTTCTTTTGCCATCAATTGTCCATAAGTACCTGCTGATCGAATCAATTGTCCACCCCGGCCTACCTTGATTTCCATGTTATGGATCAGGGAACCCAGGGGAATATTTTTCAGCGGAATTGCATTGCCGGGTTTGATATCGGCATTGGTACTGCTGATCACGACATCACCGACTTCCATCTTGGCAGGAGCTATAATATACCGCTTTTCTCCGTCTCTATATTGAAGCAGAGCTATCCTGGCAGTTCGATTTGGATCGTATTCGATGGTTGCCACGCGGGCAGGTATGTCATCTTTATTCCGGCGGCTGTCTATAATACGATATCTTCGCTTATGGCCGCCCCCGATATGACGGCTGGTCATCCTGCCATAATTATTCCGGCCACCGGTTTTTTTTAGGGGTCGTAAAAGATCTTTTTCCGGGGTATCCGAGGTAATCTCCTCAAATTCAGAGCACGTTTGGAATCGTCTCCCCGGAGATGTCGGTTTAAAAGTTTTAATTGCCATGCCTTAAAATCCTTTTTGCTTATACACCATCATGCACCTCAATTCGGTTACCCGGTGCAAGAGTTATAACGGCCTTTTTCCAATCTTTTTTCTGACCGACGATTTTTCCAATCCGCTTCTTCTTACCCCTCATATTCATAACATGGACATCAATTACTTTCACCTTGAACAGTCGTTCCACAGCATTTGTGATTTCAATCTTGTTCGCTTTGGGATCCACCTCGAAAACATACTTGTTGTTTTCATCCTTCGCAGTTGCACTCTTCTCGGTCAATAGAGCTCTCTTGATGATGTAATACATATCCATTATGAC
Source organism: Syntrophales bacterium (assembly GCA_050011475.1). GTDB lineage: Bacteria > Desulfobacterota > Syntrophia > Syntrophales > JBEKJA01 > JBEKJA01. The sequence continues at coordinate 6,925 of JBEKJA010000028.1, read as the reverse complement.
AGCAGCGTCCTTTCAACCAATTTTACGGAAGGTTCCAGGAAAACAACATGATCATGTTTCAACAAGTCGTATACATTAAGCCCTTCCAATCTCATCATTTTGATATCTTTAATATTCCTGGATGATTTCTCAAGAATGGGATGGGATTGATCCAGTATGAAAAGTGCCTTTTTAAGGCCAAATCGATCCACGACTTCTTTGAAGCGCTTCGTTTTAATTTCCTCTAACGGAAAATCTCTGAGAATAATCAGCTTGGAATCACGGTATTTCATGCTCAATGCCGATTTGAGGGCAAGCTTTCTTACACGCTTCGGAATATGGAAGCTATAATCCTTGGGATGCGGACCAAAGACGATACCGCCACCTCTCCATATGGGTGATCTGGTCGTTCCTGCTCTTGCTCTACCGGTCCCCTTCTGACGCCATGGTTTCTTGCCGCCGCCGCTCACATCACGACGAACTTTTGTTGCGGCTGTTCCTTTGCGTCGGGAAGCCATCTGCATTTTCACCACATCATATAAAACGGCTTCATTGATCTCAGCCCCAAAAACCGCATCGCTGAGCTCTAACTCAGAAACCTTTTTCTTTTCAATATCGAAAACATCAGCAACTGGCATTGTCTCACCTTTGATCCAGATCAGCGGGCCGACTTTTTCCTGGCCGGGTTTACAAGAACGACCCCATTTTTTCCGCCAGGCACAGCGCCTATGACCAGCATCAGATTCTTCTCCGGTCTCACTGCCCATACCAGCAAGTGTTGGGCAGTTTTCCTCTCGTTTCCCATTTGTCCGGGCAATTTCTTACCTTTGAAGACCCTGGAAGGATAAGCACTGGCACCTATTGATCCTGGGGCACGATGAAACATTGATCCATGCGTTGCCCGGCCTCCACTGAAGCCATGCCTTTTGACAACTCCCGCGAATCCTTTCCCTTTCGTAGTTCCTATGATATCTATGAAATCACCTGGCTGGAAAAGATCAACCCCCAGTTCCTGGCCAAGTTCATAACCGCCGGATTCAACTCGAAACTCTCGTAGAAATCTAAAAAAACCCTTATTGGCTTTCTGAAAATGACCTTGAAGCGACTTGGATACCTTACTTTGCTTGACGCGACCGTAACCAAGCTGCACCGCTTCATAACCATCGGTTTCTGATGTTTTCTTCTGTATAACAACTGAAGGCTCCATCTCAATGATCGTCACCGGGACAGCCGCACCATCCTCCCCGAAGACCTGGGTCATACCAAGTTTCCTGCCTATTAATCCCGTACGCATCATGTTCAAATTTTCCCGATCTTCAAAATGAGTGGGATAGCCTTTGTGAAGGATCTATCTTCGCTCTTCTTTAATTTATAACTTGATTTCCACGTCTACGCCGGCAGACAGCTCCAGCTTCATCAAAGCGTCTACCGTAGCCTGGGTCGGCTCAATGATATCGACGAGCCGCTTATGCGTCCGGATCTCGAATTGCTCTCTTGACTTCTTATCCACGTGGGGGGAACGATTCACACAGAATTTATTGATTTCCGTCGGTATTGGAATCGGTCCGGCAACCCGGGCTCCAGTTCTCCTCGCCGTTTCGACGATATCCTCAACTGACCGATCCAGGAGTTTATAATCGTAAGCCTTGAGACGAATTCTGATTTTCTGTTCTTTCACAAATCGTTCCTTTTGATTCGGGGATTCTTATTCAATCACCTTGCTGACCACACCGGCACCAACGGTTCGCCCCCCCTCACGAATGGCGAATCTGAGCGACTCTTCCATGGCAATGGGGGTGATAAGCGCTACTTCAATTTCGACATTGTCACCTGGCATAACCATCTCTACACCTTCGGGTAGGGTGGTTATACCGGTCACATCGGTAGTCCGGAAGTAGAACTGGGGACGATAACCAGTGAAGAACGGAGTATGCCTCCCACCTTCTTCCTTGGTAAGAACATAAACCTGGGCTTTGAATTTCGTATGGGGGGTGATGGAGCCCGGTTTGGCAACCACCTGGCCTCTTTCCACTTCCTCCCGCTTCGTACCCCTGAGAAGAACACCAATGTCATCGCCGGCACGCCCTTCATCCAGCGTTTTACGGAACATTTCCACGCCAGTGCAAACCGTTTTGAAAGTTGGGCGGATCCCCACAATTTCTACTTCTTCGCCGGTCTTGACTATTCCACGGTCAACTCTACCGGTTACAACGGTACCACGACCGGATATCGTAAAAACATCGCCAATTGGCATGAGGAAGGGTTTATCCAGAACACGGACTGGCTCAGGGATATAGTTGTCTACGGCTTCCATGAGTTCCCATATGGATTTGGCGTCTTCGGAATCCGAATCATCGGTCTCCAACGCTTTGAGAGCGGAGCCGCGGATAATTGGAATTTCATCGCCAGGGAATTCGTACTGGGTCAGGAGTTCACGAAGCTCCAGTTCTACCAGATCTAGCAGCTCCGGATCATCTACAAGATCAACCTTGTTCAGATAGACCACGATATAGGGAACCTGAACCTGTCGGGCAAGGAGGATATGTTCTCTCGTCTGGGGCATTGGACCGTCAGAAGCGGCAACGACCAGGATGGTTCCATCCATATGGGCCGCACCGGATATCATGTTTTTAATATAGTCCGCGTGGCCTGGGCAATCGACATGAGCGTAATGGCGTTTTGCTGTCTCGTATTCGACATGCGCAATGTTGATAGTCACACCCCGCTCCTTCTCCTCCGGTGCATTATCTATGGAATCGAAGGGCCTGAATTCCGCAAAACCCTTTTTGGCAAGATGTTTTGTAATTGCCGCCGTCAAAGTAGTTTTCCCATGGTCCACATGTCCGATGGTCCCGATATTCAGATGGGGCTTGGTCCTCTCAAACTTTTTCTTAGCCATTTCCACTTACCTCCTTACACTTTAAATCGTTCTTAGTTGTCCGTTCTATTTTTTGCCCACAGATAAACCTTACAGCCGGCATTGGCATCACCGGCATTTTCTTAAAACCTATAATGTGCAAACGCTTTATTAGCCTCTGCCATTTTATGGACACTTTCCCTCTTTTTAATTGCCGCTCCACGGTTGTTGGCGGCATCGATAAGCTCACCGGCTAATTTTTCCCTCATGGTTTTCTCGGTTCGCTCCGTAGCATGAAGAATGAGCCAGCGAATCCCAAGAGCCAAACGCCTGGTTGTCGGAACTTCCGTCGGGACCTGATAGGTTGACCCACCGACGCGCCTGGATTTTACCTCGATGATGGGTTTAACATTATTCACAGCTTTCTCAAAAACTTCCACCGGTGATTCCTTGATGCGCTTTTCGATAATGTCAAAAGCCCCGTACAGTATGGATTCAGCCACGCTTTTCTTGCCTCGTTTCATCAAGCTGTTGATGAATTTCGCAACTAGTTTATTTTGAAATTTTGGGTCAGGCAGAATTTCTCTTTTGGCTACTTCTCTTCTTCTCGGCATGATCTATTCCCTGTTCAGCCCGGCTTCTTTGCGCCGTATTTCGATCTTCCCTGTTTCCTGTCCTGAACACCGACCGCATCCAGAGTTCCTCGTACGATATGATACCGCACACCGGGGAGGTCCTTTACACGGCCGCCTCTAACAAGCACTACTGAATGTTCCTGAAGATTGTGGCCAACACCCGGGATATACGATGTCACCTCATATCCGCTCGTCAAACGAACCCTTGCCACCTTACGAAGCGCTGAATTAGGCTTCTTCGGTGTAGTCGTATACACCCTAACACACACGCCCCGCCTTTGGGGAGAGGAACCAAGTGCAGGTGTTGACGTTTTTTTCTTCAGCTTGGCTCTTCCACTTCGGACGAGCTGATTAATGGTCGGCATTTCTCCTCCTGAAAAATTCTTTTCATTTCCCTTTGGAAATGAAACGTCACAAAGCTGATTTAAATATCAATTCAACGGCTCTGTGTCAAGCATTTTCTCATCTGTCAGACTATCAATTTGGTCCGTTTTTTCATCATCCGCTCCGATCACCTTGATGCCAAGCTTTCTATACACGGGAAGACCTGTTCCGGCAGGTATCAGACGCCCCATGATAACGTTTTCCTTCAAGCCCCTGAGATAATCGACCTTGCCTGCAAGTGAGGCCTCGGTAAGTACACGGGTCGTTTCCTGAAACGAAGCGGCGGATATGAAGCTTTGTGTGGACAGAGATGCTTTCGTGATCCCTAAAAGTATCGGTTCACCTGTGGCCGGTATTCCGCCTTTGGCTACAACCTTTGCATTCTCCTCCTGGAAACGAAACCTTTCAATCTGTTCATCAGCAATAAATGAAGTGTCCCCCGGATCCACAATTTTGACCCTGCGGAGCATCTGTCGGACAATGACTTCCATATGCTTATCGTTGATCTCGACGCCCTGGAGACGATAGACTTCCTGTACCTCATCCACCAGATAACGTGCCAAATCCTTTTCGCCCTTGATGGACAGGAGGTCATGGGGATTCTTCACACCGTCCATCAAGGGTTCACCAGCCTTTACAAAATCACCTTCCTGAACACTAACGTGTTTGCCTTTTGGGATCAGATATTCCTTATCATCTCCGATTTCAGGCCTGATGATGACTTTTCTCTTGCCCTTGGCATCCTTTCCGTATGCAACATGACCGTCAATTTCACTGATAACGGCAAATTCCTTGGGCTTTCGGGCTTCAAACAACTCTGCGACACGCGGCAAACCTCCCGTGATGTCCTTGGTTTTTGTTGTTTCGCGCGGAATCTTGGCAAGAATGTCTCCAGCACTGACCGGATCGCCTTCCGATACAACGATGTTGGCACCTACGGAAAGAAGATGCCGTGCAAAGGTATTGGTCCCCGGAACTTTTGCTGTTTTACCCTTCTTGTCCTTAATTGAAATGCGTGGCCGGAGATCCGTTCCTTTGAATTCGACAATGACTTTTCTGGAAAGACCAGTAACCTCGTCCACTTGTTCCTGCATGGTCTTGCCTTCGATGATATCGCCAAACTTAATCGCACCGTCGACTTCCGATAAAATCGGAACAGCGAAGGGATCCCATTCGGCCAGCAGGGTAGGTTTCTTATCCAGTCCTGTCTTCAGATCCTTGCCCGGCCCTGATATGTGGGCTCCATCTTTCACCTTTAAATGGGCGCCATAGGGAACGGGATACTTCACCACGTTATTTTCTTCATCTATGATGTGGACTTCTCCATTGCGGTTCATGACGATAAAGCCGCCGCTCCTGGATTGCACAACATTTAAATTGACGAATTTAACCGTTCCGTCATGACGCGCTTCAAGAGTGGAATGCTCTTCGAACTTGGCTGTTCCTCCGATGTGGAAGGTGCGCATTGTCAACTGCGTACCTGGCTCACCAATGGACTGAGCGGCAATGATTCCAACAGCCTCACCGATATTGGCCAGATGTCCATGAGCAAGATCCCGCCCGTAGCACATGGCACATACCCCGTACTTCGATTTGCATGTCAAAACGGAACGTATGTTGACGCGTTCAATACCCGCCCGGTCGATCTTTTCAGCCAGTGCCTCATCGATTTCATCATTGGTATGGATTAACATGCTTCCTTTTTTGGGATCTCTGGGATCCCTGATATCTTCAAGTGCGACACGGCCGAGAACACGTTTCCCGACCGTCTCGATGATTTCCCCTCCCTCCATGAGGGCGGAAACGTAGATGCCGTCTATAGTCCCGCAATCGTCCTCGGTAATAATACAATCCTGAGCAACATCTACCAGGCGTCTTGTGAGATATCCGGAATTGGCTGTTTTAAGCGCCGTATCGGCGAGACCTTTTCGTGCCCCGTGGGTTGAGATAAAATATTGCAGCACGGTCAACCCTTCCCTGAAATTCGCGGTGATCGGCGTTTCAATAATTTCACCGGAAGGCTTGGCCATGAGGCCCCGCATCCCCGCAAGCTGCCGAATCTGAGCCTGACTGCCTCTTGCTCCCGAATCGGCCATCATATAAATCGGGTTGAAGCTCTCGATCGTTTTTTTCTCGCCTTCCGCGCCATCGACAACCTCCGTACTGATACTGCCCATCATCTCTGCAGCAACCATATCTGCCGCTCTTGACCAGACGTCGATGACTTTGTTGTAACGTTCACCATCCGTGATGAGACCATCCATATACTGTTTGTGAATCTTTAAGACATCCTTATCGGCCCTGGTTACTATTTCCTTCTTGTTGGATGGTACGACCATATTGCCTATGGCAATGGAAGCACCGGATACGGTGGCATACTTGAACCCGAGGTCCTTCAGCCGGTCCGCCAACAGCACCGTCACTTTGTCTCCGCACGTCCGATAACAATAATCAATCAGGTTGGCCAACTCCTTCTTGTTCATGACCTTGTTGATCGCCTCAAAAGGTATGGCATCCGGAATAATCTCAGACAGGATCACGCGTCCTGTCGTCGTATCATAAACCTTGCCACTGATCCGGACTTTAATCCTGGCATGAAGGTCGATCGTACCGGAATCATAGGCAACTCTCACCTCTTCAGGGTCGGCAAAAACCATCCCTTCGCCCTTGAAGCCCGGTTTTGACCGGGTCAGATAATATATGCCCAGCACGATATCCTGGTTGGGGAGAATGATGGGTTTACCGTTTGCCGGTGACAGAATATTGTTGGTGGACATCATCAAAATCCTGGCTTCAGTCTGCGCTTCAACTGACAGAGGGACATGAACGGCCATTTGATCGCCATCGAAATCGGCGTTAAATGCCGTGCATACGAGGGGATGCAACTGAATGGCCTTGCCTTCGATCAATACGGGTTCGAAGGCTTGAATGCCCAGGCGGTGAAGCGTAGGCGCCCGGTTTAACATGACAGGATATTCCCGAACCACTTCATCCAGGGCATCCCATACCACGGCCTCTTCCCGCTCCACCATCTTCTTGGCACTCTTGACCGTTGTCACGAATCCCTTTT
>JBEKJA010000027.1:0-22614 GCA_050011475.1 Syntrophales bacterium | reverse complement strand
ATTAATTGAATTGGACTATGGACTCAAAGAAAAAAAACAAGTGGTGCTTTCTGATTTTCTGTGCGGCATTTTTTTTCAGCCCCCTCCGGTCCTTTGCTGCCGGGGAGGGGCAGGGTGTCCGGCTGGAAAAAAGTGGTCCGATTCAGATTGTGTCAGACCGTCTTGAAGCTTTCCAGGATGAGAAAAAAGTTGTTTTTTCCGGGCATACTGTCGCAACTCAGACTGACAAGGTTATTAAAGCAGATAAAATAACATTATTCTATCGTAAAGATTCAAAAGAGTCGACTCCGCGAAAGACTGCCGAATCATCCAATGTATATTCATCCGGTGAGCTGGAGCGTATTGAGGCAACAGGGAATGTAATCATCACTCAGGGAGTACGGATCGTAACCGGAGACGAAGCCGTGTTTTTTCAAGACGCACAGAAGATTGTCATGACGGGTAACGCCATGCTCAAAGAAGACAAAAATATAATCCGGGGGGAACGGGTTTTGGTGTATCTCAATGAAAATCGCGGTGTTGTCGAGAGCGGTGGGAAAAAACAGGTGACAGCCACGATTTATCCCAAAGATGAGGTCAAGGGCAAAACCGGGGATGGAAAATAGTCTTTTGCAGGCTGGAGAGATGGGTGTACTTTCAGCGACAGGGCTCGTCAAAAAATATGGCGGCAGGCGGGTCGTCAACGGTGTCGACCTAGAGATCCACCCTGGCGAAGTGGTTGGACTTCTGGGGCCTAATGGTGCTGGAAAGACAACAACTTTTTATATGATTGTCGGGCTTATCCATACGGATGGGGGACAGATCTTTCTGGATGGTGAAGATATTGGAAAGTGGCCCATGTACAAACGAGCGCGCAAGGGAATAAATTATCTGCCCCAGGAGCCGTCGATTTTCCGGAAAATGACAGTTGAAGATAATATCCTTGCAATTCTCGAAACACTTAACCTGAGTCGGGAAGAACAGCATCAACGTCTGGCTGAGCTTCTTGGTGAACTGGATCTGGCTCCACTGGCGAAGAACTGGGCATATTCCCTATCTGGCGGTGAAAGAAGGCGGGTGGAAATTACCCGTGCTCTGGTTACATCCCCCAGATTCATGCTTTTGGACGAACCTTTTGCCGGTATAGATCCTCTTGCCGTTGCCGATCTCAAGAAAATCATCATGAAACTCAAGGATAAGGGAATCGGTATCCTGATATCCGATCATAATGTGCGCGATACTCTTTCTGTGTGCGACCGTGCTTATATCATCAATGAAGGGGCGGTTCTCGTTGAAGGATGTCCAGAATCAATTGCTTCCTGCGATGTGGCGAAGCGAATATATTTTGGCGAAGATTTCATATTGTAGTAGTGTGAACCATGGTTTTTGAACTTAAACAGAATCTTAAGCTCACTCAGCAACTGATCATGACGCCTCAACTGCAGCAGGCGATTAAGCTTTTACAGTTGACGCGGCTTGAATTGTCCGAAGCCATCACTCAGGAGCTTGAAGAAAATCCATTCCTTGAGGAAGAGCCCCTCGATGAGAATATCGATGTGGAAAGTGCGACTGAGCCATGCGAACTGACCATTACGGAGTCGGATGAAGGCAAGGCAGTTGAACGGACCGAGGAGCTTACCGGAGAGGGAGACGGACAGAGTGATTTCGATTGGGACAACTATCTGGAGGACTATGGCTCCGTTGGTGTTACCTATGAGCGCCAGGATGGAGAAAGAACCACATGGGAAAATCTCCTGACTGCCAAGCCTACGCTGACCGATTATCTCATGTGGCAGCTTAAACTATCATACCTTTCAGATCTCGAAATGCGCATTGGTGAACAAATCATCGGCAATCTTAACCAGAACGGTTATCTTGTTGCCTCCCTTGAGGAAATTGGCAATCCTGTCGGTGCGGATGCCAATACCGTGGAAGCGGTACTCAGGAAGATCCAGGAATTCGACCCATCCGGTATCGCCGCACGGGACCTTAAAGAATGTCTTCTCATACAGGCACGTATGCTTCCGACCTACAATTCCCTGTTGGAGGTTATTATCCGGGATCATTTAAAGGAATTGGAAAGGAAAAGTTACGTTCGTATCGCGAAGAAGCTGAAGGTGGACATCTCGGCCATTCAAAAAGCAGTTACGATCATATGCAACATGGACCCGAAACCCGGAAGCGCATATAACCAAGAAGGTGTCCAGGCCATTATTCCGGATGTCTATGTTTACAAAGTGGGTGATGAGTATCGTATTCTGCTCAATGATGACGGTATACCGCACCTCCGTATCAGCAATTTCTATAAGGAAATCATGGGAGGGCTTTCGGGGCATTCCGGCGAGGAAAACGGAAAGAAATTCATCCGGGAGCGGGTTCAATCGGCTGCATGGCTGATTAAGAGTGTTCAGCAGCGCCAGGGTACCATCTACAAGGTGGCAGAAAGTATCGTCCGATTTCAAAGGGATTTTTTTGATTACGGAATGAACCACATCAAGCCCATGGCTTTGCATGATATTTCTGATGATGTCGGTCTGCACGAATCAACAATAAGCCGGGTAGTCACCGGGAAATACATGCACTCACCCCGCGGGATCCTGGAACTGAAATTTTTCTTCGGCAGCAGCGTATACAATGTCAATGGCGATGTTGTGGCATCAAAGAGCGTAAAGGACACAATCCGTCATATCATATCCGATGAGGATCCGAAGAAACCCCTCAATGACAAAGACATCGTTGAGAAACTGGAAGCAACCGGCGTGGCCATTGCAAGAAGAACCGTTGCCAAATATAGAGAGATGTTGGGGATTCTTCCATCAACCAGCCGCAAGAAGAGCTTTTAGAAAAATCATTGACATTTAAGGCCAACAACAATATATGACGACGCTTTATCGGCTGATCTCATTATTAGTTCAATAGAGGAGGAATGGGTATGAAAATTTCTGTGACCTTCAGGAATACGGAAGGAGAGTCATGGCAAAAGGAATATGTCGAAGAAAAACTTGCCAAAATAAAAAAGTACTTTGATCATCCCGTAGATGCAAAAGTTGTCCTACTGGTGGAAAAGTTCCGGAATGTCGCGGAAATCAATTTAATGGCAAATGGCTGGAGCATGAATGCCAAGGAAGAGGCCAAAGATATGCATCTGGCCATTGATGAATGTATTGAAAAGATCGAACGCCAATTGAAGAAACACAAGGAGAAGATCCGGGGCCATAAGACGAATATGACCAGATCGGAAGGTATCGGTGCCGTATCGAATGTCGCGGAGGAAATCGATGATACATTGGAGCCAAAAATTATTGAAGTCAGAAAAGTTGTCCTGCCGCCCATGTCCATGGATGACGCTATATTGCAAATGGAGAATTCGAGAAATCATTTCGTAGTTTTTCGCGATACAACTACGGAGCGAGTTCATGTCATTTATCGGAGGGACGACGGCAGGTATGGCCTCATCGAAACAAACGGATAATGGCTCGTCAAAAAGTCCATATGCTGCGTTGCGCTTCATCCTTTGTCACTGCGGCGTACGAAACAGTACGCCTCATTACTCAGGATTCGCGACGCCTTGCCTATGGAGCTTTTCTACTTCGCCATCCACGCTTGACTGTTGGGATAATATGAATGAAAATAACACAATGGTTTAAAAAAGATTTTATTATTGAAAACATCGAGTCAAAAGACAAGCGCAGCGTTCTTATGGAGTTGTCCCGTGCATGTATTCAGGATAAGGACAGTATCGATCCGGAAAGCATGACCAACGCTCTTCTCGACAGGGAGAAACTTGGCAGTACGGGTATTGGGGACGGTATTGCAATTCCCCATGGCAAGCTTGCAGGACTGGATGAGATGCTGATTTCCTTTGGCATCAGTCGAGGCGGCATAGACTTCAACTCCATGGATGGAAAACCCGTTCATCTGTTTTTTCTTCTCATTGCGCCCGAGAATTCTACGGGCCAGCACTTGAAGGTTCTTGCCAGGATTTCCCGTATGCTCAAGGACGGAACTTTTCGTCACAAGCTGATGGCAGCAACCTCAAAGGATGAAATCTATCGGATCATCGCTGAAAAGGATGACGCCAGCTGACGACAAACCGGAGACTTCCAGCCGTTTGACAGGTTTATTGCACGAAAAGATTCATCAATTCATCATGCTGCATGGTGTATTCATGCAGGTGTATGATAAGGGTGTACTTCTATTGGGGGATAGCGGTGTTGGAAAGACAAGCATCGCATGCTGCCTGATTGAAAGAGGCCATCGATGGATTGCCGATGATGTCGTTGTCATTGAGAGAAGAAAGAATGGCCTTTACGGCAGGGCTCATGACAGGATAAGAAATCTGATGCACATCAGAGAAGTCGGAATCATTAATGCTACCGAGAAGTTCGGGCCTAGTGCCGTTATTTTCGAGTCGGAGGTCCATCTGGCCGTTGACATCCATCGTAGCGATTCATGGGAGGGATCTGTCGTCACCGAAAAGGATATTCTGGGGATAAGACTTCCTGTTGTCCATATGAGTGTTCCGGATGATATCGATCGGAAGGCCGGCTGGATTGAGAAACAAGTCAAACATCAATAGATGAAGCTGGCATGAAAAACCAAGAAGAAGTAAAAAGCATGCAGATTGTTGTGGTGACGGGGCTCTCGGGATCCGGGAAAAGTACCGCCTTACGTGCACTTGAGGACATCGGCTTCTTCTGCGTAGATAATCTCCCTGTTGTTTTACTGCCTAAATTCATTTCGATCCAGTCTGACCCGGCCAAAGGTATATCGAAGGTAGCTCTTGTGATGGATCTAAGGGAAAAGACTTTTCTTGACAAGTACCAGAGGATTTTCAATTCCATCAGGCAGAAGGGTTACCAACTTGAAATCCTGTTTCTTGATGCCGATGATGATACTATTGTACACCGGTTCAGCGAAACAAGGCGGGTTCATCCCCTGTCTTTGAAGGGGTCGGTATTACATGGAATCCATCTGGAGAGGGAAAAGCTAACCCCGCTTAAACAGATGGCACACCATATCATTGACACAACATCAACCAACGTTCATCAACTCAAAGATACGGTCCAGCGTTACTTCCTTCCATCCACACCGTCCCAAAGAATGGTAGTCCATATCATATCTTTTGGATACCGTTTCGGCCTTCCGTCGGACGCAGACATGGTTTTCGATGTGCGGTTCCTTCCCAATCCCTACTTTGAAGAGGACCTCAAGGACTTAAACGGCCACCACAAAAAGGTTAAGAGTTATGTCCTGGGTTCCGTGGTGGGACAAACGTTTGTCCAGAAGCTCTTTGAGATGTTATCCTTTCTCATTCCACTCTATGAGCGGGAGGGCAAGTCCCGCCTGAATATCGCCATGGGCTGCACGGGCGGCAGGCACCGTTCTGTTGTCATGGCCAATGAAACGGCCGCTTATTTTTCAGAGCGGGATTTTCAGGTGAGTGTACTGCATCGCGATATCAACAAAAGCTGACGGCGACGAAAATTGTCCGGATGCTGCGTTGCGCTTCGATTCGTTTCTATGATCCTCGTTTTTGAAGCAGTCATTCTTAACTTGATTCAGAATCTATTTGTTGATGGCTCATCTTTACTTCAATAAGTGACGGCCATCTTCTTGGTCACATTATCAGCGATCCAGTGCGGGTCCCACCATTCGGTCGGGTTCACCTCATGCCCATCGATAAGAACGGAAAAGTGCAGATGATCTCCGCCTGCCAGGCCTGATGTGCCTGTATGGCCAATGACATCCCCCTTGCGGACAGACTGCCCGTGCTTTACAGTGATTTCACTCATGTGACCGTACAGAGAAAAAACTCCCAAGCCGTGGTCAATGATTACGGCATTGCCGTAAATGCCCAGCGGTGCGGCAAAAACAATCTGGCCATTATTGGCTGCTTCTACGGGTGCATTGGCTGTTGAGGCAAGGTCCACTCCGAGGTGAATACTTTCTCCAATCATTTTTCCCCCGTAGATATACGCACGCCGATCGCCGTACAAAGCCATGGGGGAAGCATTTTTCATTCTGAGAAAGGTATCCTGCCAGAGGGCTTGCGGCGCTGATTTTTTGCAGGTTTCCCGAATGGTTCGCTCGTTTGTTTCACGAAGGGTCGTATTCACATAGAAGAAAGTATCGATCAACGATTTTCCTCTCAGCTCCGGGATGGATGATTGGAAATCCGGCATTTTCCATTGTAGAAAAGACTCTCCCAGTTCCATTTTATCGCTGCGGAAATTTTTTTTCAGGAGCATGAAGGGTATAGCGGCTGTGCTCTGGTTTCCCGCTTCGTCGACAGCAATCACCCGCGGATTGGCCGCAGGGTCTGTCGCATCAATGGGCATGGCAAAATAAGCAATTTGATATGGCCGCCCTCCGATCGTTATCGGGTAGGATGGAAAGACAGTGTCCCTGACTTGAACGCCTCCGGTGGTGACCGGTTTTGAGAGCTGGTAAACGATGACACATGTACCGCCGGGATTGATATGATTCATGGTATTCATAACGGAGATCCGAGGCGGCAGAAAATCGATTCTGACGGGCTGTCTGTACACGCCTTCATTCTTCCAAACGGAAGCGTCTGTGGCTCGTATAACCAATTCAGCCGGACCATCATGAAGATTTGCACGAACTGGGTCAACAGGAACTGAAAGTACTGTATGCCTCAATGATTTTGGATATTTTATGGATGCCAGGATCTGTGTCCTGTTATCCTGAATAATGGAGACGGAGGTTTCAATAACTCCCTGCCCGCGGTCATTCATATCGATCGTCAGCGTTTTCTGACGTCCAATGGCTCGCACAGCCTCCTTCAGATGAATGGTCGGCTTCCATATCTCACCGATTGTCAGCATGAAACCGGCGCCTGCGGCAGCCAGTATAACTGCCAGAATGATGACAATGCTGTAGGATTTCATTTTTTTCATAGGATTCATTTCCTCCTTTTAAACGTGCCCCATATAGACTCCTTTATTTTCATTTGCAAGTCAAAAACATTGATCTTATAGGCGATAGTTGTTATATCTCTTACGTTGTGCATATATGGAAACAGGGCATTAAAAACCGGGAGGCTGCCGATCATGATCAAGGGTAGAAAGATAGTACTCGGGGTAACAGGCGGTATAGCCGCTTACAAAGCTGCTGAGCTGACAAGGCTGCTTATTCGGGAAGGCGCGGATGTCAAAGTGATCATGACACGAAACGCTACGGAATTTGTGGCACCCCTCACATTCCAGACACTGTCGGGGAAAACGGTTTTTTTGGACCTTTTCTCACTCAATCAGGAGCGCGGCATAGCCCATATCTCCCTGGCTGAATTTGCCGATATTTTGATTGTGGCACCTGCTACCGCCAATATGATCGGCAAGATCGCTGCCGGGATAGCCGATGATTTGCTTACGTCGGTCATTCTTGCCACCCGCGCTCCGATTATTATTTGTCCTGCGATGAACACTAAAATGTATAATAATACCATTGTGAAGGCGAATATCAAAAAGCTGTCAGCGCTGGGTTACCATTTTGTTGCGCCCGGATCGGGGCAACTGGCTTGCGGGACTGAAGGGCAGGGTAGACTGGCTGAGCTGGATAATATCATGGAGGCTGTTGCGTATATTTCAACGTCAAAAGATCTTGAAGGAGAACATATACTTGTAACTGCCGGTCCCACAAGAGAACCTCTTGACCCTGTTCGTTTCATAACGAATTATTCTTCAGGGAAAATGGGCTATGCTCTGGCCCGTGCGGCGCGGCTCCGGGGTGCGGATGTCACGCTGGTCAGTGGTCCTGCCAGCCTAACTGAACCTACAGGCATTCGTTTCGTACCGGTTACCAGCGCCAGAGACATGGAAAAGGCAGTTATGAAACATCTCGGGAATGCAACCGTTGTGATCAAGGCAGCCGCGGTTGCGGACTATAGACCTGCTGTAATGCAGGCAGGCAAAATAAAAAAGAAGGAAGGAGCCCTTGCACTTCAACTGGAGCGCAATCCCGATATCATTGCGACAGTCGGCCGGAAGAAAGGCGAACGCGTTCTTGTGGGTTTTGCCATGGAAACGGAGGACCTTATCGAGAATGCGCGGAAAAAGCTTATCGACAAAAATATGGATCTTATCGTAGCCAATGATCTGAGTGAGCCAGGAGCCGGTTTCCAATGCGATACAAACATCATCCGGATTCTGGATCGGAAAGGCAACGTGGAAACCCTGTCCCTGATGGATAAAAGTGATGCCGCCGATCACATACTCGACAGGATAAAGGATTTACTGATTGCTATGCGGAAAGCGCCGCGGAAAAAGCGATGATTCTTATTCTATGAAAGCGGAAATGCAAAAAGAGCTCCTGACCCTGGTACGTTCTCTTGAGGGTCATATCGAGCGTGCCATTGAATTTACGGGTGCTGCATCTTTTCTTCGCAGTAATGCGGAAACGGCAGGGCGCGATAGAAGACCCATGGCTTCCGCAGGCAGATCGGATCAGCGGGACGACCATCAAAGTTTGGAAGGTCTTCGGGCTGAATTAGGGGATTGCCAAAGATGTTCCCTCGGGCGGACCCGGAAAAATCTTGTTTTCGGTGAAGGAAACCCGCATGCCTCCCTCGTTTTTGTCGGTGAGGCTCCCGGTGCGGATGAAGATTCACAGGGAAGGCCCTTTGTGGGAAGAGCCGGTCAGTTGCTGACAAAGATCATTGAAGCGATGGGTATGAAACGCAGCGATGTATACATCTGCAATATTCTAAAATGCCGCCCTCCGGAAAACCGCAATCCTCTACCCGGGGAGATCGCATCTTGTGAATCGTTCCTCATCCAGCAGCTCAAAGTGATCCGGCCCAAGGTCATATGTGCATTGGGAACCTTTGCCGCACGTACGCTTCTTCGAAAAGAAGTGCCTATTACCGTGCTTCGCGGCCATTTTCATGATTACCAGGGAATCAAGGTGATGCCGACATTCCATCCGGCATATTTATTAAGGAATCCCAATGCCAAGCGGCAGGTATGGGAGGATGTCCAGGTGGTCATGAAGGAGTTGGCATAGGAGAAATAGCGATGCAAAAACAAATTTATCTTTGTTTATTGGCGTGCCTCGCATTGTCCACCGGTTACGCAATATATTTTGGAAAATATCGGTGAAGCTGAGAAGAGCAAGGCAGATGGACTGGTCATCCTGCTGGACACCCCCGGCGGGCTTGATCTTGCCATGCGGGATATAGCCAAGGGTATTCTCAATGCAAAGCTTCCTGTGATCGTATTTGTCTATCCTTCAGGTGCGAGAGCGGCATCGGCGGGTGTTATTATTACGGTTGCAGCCCATGTGGCCGCCATGGCGCCCGGCACGAATATCGGTGCAGCCCACCCTGTCGGAATAGGGCTTGGCGGGGGGATGGACAAAACCATGGCAAAGAAAGTTGAAAACGATGCCGTGGCATATGCCAGGAGCATTGCCAGGCAGCGTGGACGTAATGAGGACTGGGTGGAACAGGCTGTACGCAGAAGTGAGTCCATTACGGCCGAAGATGCACTCAAACACCATGTCATTGATTTTATGGCTGCCGATGTCAAGGATCTGCTTGGCAAGATGGATGGGCGGGAAGTTGTACTGCCATCAGGGAAGCAAGTACTCAGAACTGCGGGTGCCGTTGTGCAGGAACACCCAATGTCCACCCGTCAGAAAATCCTTGTCACCCTGAGTGATCCCAATATTGCGTATATTCTTCTGCTCGTGGGTCTTGCAGGGCTGTATTTTGAGCTCGCCCATCCTGGTGTAATTTTACCGGGAATTATCGGAGGCATATCCCTCATCATGGCTTTCTTTGCAATGCAGACCCTTCCCGTGAATTACGCCGGTGTCGCATTAATCCTGTTTGGTGTGATACTGTTTATCGCTGAGATAAAAATAATGAGCCATGGACTGCTCACCGTGGGAGGGGTCATTTCACTGGTCATGGGTTCCCTGATGCTCTTCAAGTCGCCTGACCCGGCCATGCGTGTGTCTTTCGACGTTATGATCCCGACTCTTTCCGTGGTCATACTTTTCTTCGTTTCCATCATAGGACTTGTCATCAGGGCTCAGCTGAGAAGGAAACACACTGGGAAAGAAGGAATGGTGGGCGAGGTAGGCAAGGCGGTAACAGACATTCACGAAGGAGGGAAAGTCCTGATCCGTGGCGAGTATTGGAATGCTGTCAGCGATCGACCGATCGGCAGCGGGAAAACGGTTAAAGTATTGAAAGTGGAAGATGGACTGAAGGTCCATGTCGAAGAATCTTAAATGAAAGTGAGGTCTTATTATGCCAGTAACTGTTATGGTCATTGTTGTATTAGTCGTTATGTTTCTCGCATCAGCCATCCGGATCCTGAACGAATACGAACGGGGTGTCATTTTCCGCCTCGGCCGTGTAATCGATACGAAAGGGCCGGGATTGATCCTTCTGATACCCATTGTTGACAGGATGGTCAAAGTGGACATGCGGACCATCACTATGGATGTTCCGCCTCAGGACGTCATCACAAGGGATAACATATCCATCAAAGTGAATGCCGTCGTTTATTTCCGGGTCATGGATGCGAACAATGCCGTGATTAACGTGGAGAATTACCTCTATGCCACGTCACAGCTTGCCCAGACGACCCTCCGGAGCGTCTGCGGCCAGGCGGAGCTCGATGAGATTCTCTCCGAGCGGGAAAAAATAAACCTTCAACTGCAGGAGATTCTCGACCGGAGCACTGAACCTTGGGGAATCAAGGTTTCTCACGTCGAGGTTAAGCAGATCGATCTGCCCGAGGAGATGAAACGGGCCATTGCCAAACAGGCTGAAGCGGAGAGAGAGCGGCGGGCAAAGGTCATCAATGCTGAAGGCGAGTTCCAGGCTGCACAGAAGCTGATCGAAGCGGCGGCCCTCATGTCTACTCAGCCCATGTCACTGCAGCTTCGTTATCTGCAGACCCTGGTACAGATCGCTGCGGAAAATAACTCTACGACCGTGTTCCCGCTTCCCATCGATATGGTACGGCCTTTTCTCGAGGGAGCCACGAAGCAGGAGAAGTAAACTCAAAACCATCGAAAGGAGAAAATGGAATGAAAGGCAGGGAGAAAATACACATCATCACTGGCGGCCTCATCCTGATTGCTTTGGGTGTGCTGATTATACTGAGTCACCTGGGTATATACACCCTCGGGCAAAGTTGGCCTATTCTGCTGATTGTGATTGCAGCAGGCACATTGGTCCAGCGTGTCAATGATTTTGGCGGCTGGATTATTGCTGTCGTGGGAATCTATTTCCTCGTCAAAGAGAATTGGGGGTTCGAGTTTTACTCCGCTGCAAAATATATCCTGCCCATTCTGTTGATCCTGCTGGGTGCCAATATCCTGGCAAGGAATTATAAGAGAAAATCCGGTTAAATGTATGTCCGCTCAACAAAAAAAGCCTGTTGCTGTTGTCTGCGATTTTGACGGAACTGTCTGTACCATGGATGTCGGCAACGAGCTTCTCGATCGGTTTGCCAGCGATGAGTGGCGAAATGTGGATCGGGCATACATAAGAAACGAAATCGGTTCTCGCGAAGCATATCAGCAAATTGCCGGTCTCTTCCGCGCCACGCGGCAACAAATGCTGGATTTCATTCTTCGCCATGCGAATATGGATCCCTATTTCGGCACATTTTACCAGTTTTGCCGGGATAGGAATCTTGATGTCCGCATAGTCTCGGATGGATTGGACTTTTATATAGAGGCGGTCCTTGCAAGACACGGCCTTCAGGAGATAGACTTTCTGTCGAATCGGGCCGTGTTTGACAAGGAGAGCGTGAGGATCGAATTCCCTCACGCGGATCCGGACTGTAACCTATGCGGTACATGCAAGCTTAGCGTCATCAAAGAGATGCGGGATCGGTATGAACGAATTTATTATATCGGCGATGGATATTCCGACGTATGTGCCTCCAAAGTGGCGGACCTGGTGTTTGCCAAAGGTATTCTTCTTGAAAACTGCCGGAAAGAAGGTCGCCCCCACGTTTCCTATGAAAACTTCGCAGACATCACCGCATATCTGACAAGTTTGATGCCCGAGCACTTATAATGAGGTCATTGCGAACAACTGACCCTGCATACCCATTTAAATCCCCCTGTATCCCTCCTTATGAAAGTGGGAAATAAAAAGAAATATTATAAAAGCGAATTGTAAACGGGATACTTTTACCCCCCCTTTGAAAAAGGGGATCTAGAGGGATTTTATTACTTTACCATCTCATCCAGTATCAGTGCTAGGCGGTCGGCTACCGCAAGTCCTTTCCTGGTCGGCCGCATCCATCCGTTCTTGAAAACAAGGTATCCTTCCCGGGCCAGTTCCTGAAGTTGTTTCTTTCCCGCTTTCTGCAAGTCCATGCCATAGGTGGCATTGAACTCCGGAAGATATATTCCTTTGCTTGTCCGCAAACCGAGCATCAGGGTTTCCCGTACCGTCTGATCTTTGGAGAGCGTCTCTGCTCCTGACAGGGTCCGCTCGCCTTTCCGCAGGGCTTTAATATAAGAGGATAGCGACCGGTGATTCCACCAGCGTTTGTTAATAATGAATGAATGAGCAGCGGGACCAAGACCCAGATACGGGCTGTGGTCCCAATATTTTTGGTTGTGCCGTGAGGCGATCTCAAGGCTTCGGGCAAAGTTGGATACCTCATAGTGATGGTATCCCTCATCTTCGAGCATTTCAGATGTGCGCAGGAAAAATTCCAAGGAAAGCGATTCCGTAAGTCGATTCAGTTCTCCTGAGGCATAACGCTGTTCAAGGGGTGTTCCCGTCTCAATGGAGAGCTCATAGCAGGAAAGATGAGGCACCTTCATCGAAATGGCTTTGGCTAATGTTTGAATCCAATGGCCGATGTCCTGGCCGGGTATGCCATACATGAGATCGATGCCGATATTTTCAAACCCGGCCCGGCATGCATCGTCGAAGCTTTGAATGGCTTGTGCTGTCGTGTGTCTTCGGCCAAGAAATCCAAGGACATCATCATTGAAGGATTGAATGCCGATGTTGAGCCGGTTGATCCCGGCCTGTTTCAGAATCCGGAGACTTTCAAATGACACATCTGCCGGATTCATCTCCATGGTAATTTCAGTGCCAGGTAAAAAATCAAACGTTGACTTGGCTCTCTCCATGATGCCTGTAATCTGCGTAGGAGTGAGAACGGAAGGGGTACCGCCGCCAAAATAAATCGTATCGAATGCCCGAAAGGCCGGTTGGTACAATTCCATCTCGGTGCCGATGGCATCCAGGTATTCGGGGATATGTTCAATGTCGATTATGGAATAGAAGCCGCAATAATTGCATTTTGAGCGACAGAACGGGATATGAATATACAAACCGGCTGATTGCATATTATTGTCTTCAGGATGACTTTTTATTAGTCTGTATCCGTCTTCAGCACGGCGAGGAATGCACTTTGTGGAATGCTTACTGCTCCAACCATTTTCATTCTCTTTTTGCCCTTCTTTTGTTTTTCGAGCAGCTTGCGCTTTCGCGTGATGTCGCCGCCGTAGCATTTTGCCGTTACGTCTTTTCGGAATGGGGTTATGGTTGACCGGGCAATGATCTCGCCGCCGATCGCCCCCTGGATGGCAATTTTAAACATTTGCCGGGGGATTTCATCTTTCAGGCGGTCGCATGCCATGACAGCCCTGGCGCGGGCGCGTTCTCTGTGAACAATCTGGGAGAGGGCATCCACTTTTTCACCGTTGACGAGGATATCGAGAAGTGCGAGGTTGCTTCCACGGTAATCAATGACGTCGTAATCGAATGAACCATAGCCTTGAGTTACGGATTTGAATCGGTCGTAGAAATCGTAGATAACCTCTGCAAGGGGCATCTCATAAACCAGCTCCACCCTGCCGGGACTGGGATAGTGAAGCGTTGAGTTCGTCCCGCGCTTATCCATGCATAGTTTCATAACGGCACCGAGGTAGCGATCGGGGAGCATCATTGCCGCGCGTATATAAGGTTCCTCGGATGAATCGATGGACATCGGATCCGGGTATTTGCTCGGATTGTCCACTTCCATAACGGTTCCATCTTTCAAGGTAAATCGATAACGGACCGAAGGAACGGATAGAATGATGTTCTGGTCGAATTCACGCTCAAGGCGCTCCTGAACGATATCCAGGTGGAGCAGGCCGAGAAAGCCGCAACGGAAACCCTGGCCCAACGCGACGGAGGAGTCCTTCTCGTAAATAAATGCTGCATCGTTAAGCTTGTATTTTTCGAGGGCCACGGAAAGGTCTTCATAGTCGTCGGATGCGATGGGGTAGATGGATGCAAATACCACCGGCTTGACTTCACGGAAGCCGGGCAGGGGACTGGGTCGCGGTTTCCCGTCATGGGTAATTGTATCCCCCGTGCGGACATCCGAGACTGTTTTCACGCCGGCTATGATGTAACCCACCTCACCTGCAGACAGACTATCCCGCTTCTCCCGTGTGAGGCGGAAGTGCCCGACTTCTTCCACGCGATAAGCGGACTCATTGTACATGAAACGAATGATGTCGCCGGATGCTACGACACCATCGAAGATCCTGCAGTGGATTACGGTGCCTCGAAAGGGATCGTACTTGGCGTCAAAGATCAGGGCTGCCAGTGGCTGTTCGCTATCTCCCATGGGTGGAGGGATTCTCGTCACGATGGCTTCGAGAATCTCTTCAATACCAATGCCTTCCTTGGCTGAACACTTGAGATGTCCCGCCGGGTCCAGGCCGAGTTCTGTAGATATCTGTTCAATCACCCGCTCGATATCCGCAGATGGAAGATCGATCTTGTTGATCACCGGGATGATTTCGAGGTTATGCTCCATGGCAAGATACAGGTTTGCAACGGTCTGGGCCTGGACGCCCTGGGCCGCATCAATGAGCAGAAGAACCCCCTCGCAAGAGGCGAGCGAACGGGATACTTCATAGGAGAAGTCTACGTGGCCCGGTGTATCGATTAGATTCAGGGTGTAATCCAGCCCGTCTTTTGCATGGTAAGGCAGGGAAATGGCCTGGCTCTTGATCGTGATGCCGCGTTCCCGCTCGATATCCATATTATCGAGAATCTGGTCCTGGAAGTCCCTGTCGGCGACGATTCCGGAGTACTGGATCAGGCGGTCCGCCAGGGTAGACTTCCCGTGATCGATATGAGCGATGATGCTGAAATTTCGAATATTTTCCATATTACACTTTGCAAAAAAAATGGAAGCCCGACCGCTTCTGGGAGGACTTCCATTCACATACAAAAATCCTTTGGCTAATCTATCCCAACTTCTTGAGCAGGGCTTCTCCGACTTCCTTGACACCCGGCCGGCCGTCTACTTCAATGACTTGTACCCGCTCCTTGAAGTAGTTTACTGCCGCCAGCGTTCCTGTCTTTGTATCGTAGTAAATGCCGTGCCGCTTGTCAATGGCCGCTTCATCCTGGTCATCCGCGCGGGCGGAAAGATTCTCACTGCCGCAAACGCGGCATACGAACTTGCCGTCTTTTTCCACGGGCTTGATGGCATCGATGAAGATATTATTGGGATGGTTATTGTCTACCGGACACAGACGACGGCCCATGATGCGGTTTTTCGACGTCTGACGGTCGAGGATAATTTCGATGACATAGTCGAGCTTGATGCCTTCTTTGCCGAGCGCCGCCCATAGCGCTTCCGCCTGGGCGAGATTTCTGGGGAAGCCGTCGAGGAGCCATCCGCCTTTGCAGTCGCTTTCTTTCAGGCGGTTGAGAATCATCGGGATGGTGATATCATCAGGAACAAGCTCGCCCCGATCGATGGATGCCTTTGCCTTTATGCCCAGTTCCGTTCCTTTTTTGATGTTTTCCCGGAAAATGACGCCTGTTTCAATGTGAGGAACACCGAACTTCTTCTGCACGATGGCGCCCTGGGTGCCTTTGCCACTGCCGTTGGGTCCAAAAATGAGGATGTTCATATCGAGAGACTCCTTTCGCGAGGTTCATTCAAATGGCGCCCTTATAATGGATTGGCGTGGATTTAGCAATGGGAAAGTGCAGCCGCCGGCTGCATGAGTCAGTGGCCTCAGGAAGGGGCACAACTGGTTGCTGCGCAGGATATACAGCTGGATTTACCACCGGCGAAAGCCGACATGAGCCTGCTTACTTTTTTTGAATTGCACGATGGGCAGCATACCCTCCCGGGATCATCTCCCGACATGAGAAGAGTTTCAAAGCTTTTACCACATTTTTTACAGTGAAATTCGAAGATCGGCATGATCAATCTCCATGATTTTGATTAAATCTACGGCACCGTACGGGAAATGTCAAGTTTCATTCGGTTGCGTTGACCTGATGGGCACCCTATGGTAAATATCACTTTATTTTGCATTACTATTACGAAGGAGTACCCCATGACCATTTCAAAAAAAATCAATGAATTTATTTCTCAATCCTCCTGGATTCGGAGGATGTTTGAAGAGGGTGTCCAATTGAAGAAGCAATTCGGGGCAGACAATATATGTGATTTCAGTCTCGGCAATCCAAACCTGGAACCGCCTGCCGAGTTGAAAGCACATCTTCGCGACATTGCTGCACTCGATATTCCTGCCATGCACGGCTACATGCCGAACGCCGGTTATCCGGAGACGCGAAGCGCTGTTGCCGCCTATCTGGTAGCTGAGCAGGGAGTACCCGTCTCTGCGGACCATATCGTTATGACATGCGGCGCAGGCGGAGCCCTGAATGTCATCCTTAAAGCGCTTCTTGATCCGGGCGACGAGGTTGTCATCCCGTCACCATTTTTCGTGGAATACCGTTTCTATGTCGATAATGCCGGTGGAGTGACGAAGACTGTGCCGACTAGTGAAGATTTCTCCCTGGATATGGAAGCGATGTCAGGCGCAATCGGCGCGCGGACAAAGATTGTGTTGATCAATTCCCCCAACAATCCAACTGGTAAGGTATATGACCGGAGAATGCTTGCGGATCTGGCCTCATTATTGGAGGAGAAGAGCAAAAAATTTGGAAAAACCATTTATTTGGTTTCCGACGAACCATACAGGGAGATTGTGTATGATGGAATGACCGTTCCCAGTGTGTTGGCCGCATATCGTGAGAGCCTCGTTGCTTATTCGTATTCGAAGAGCCTGTCCATCCCCGGCGAGCGGATCGGCTATGCCGCCGCCAATCCGGGACTTTCACATTTCAATGACATCATGGGGGGGCTTATTCTGTGCAACCGTATCCTCGGGTTTGTCAATGCGCCAGCCTTGATACAGCGGGTTGTGGCATGTTTGCAGGGAATGAAGGTAAACGTGGATGTTTATAAGAAAAAGCGCGACCTTCTCTGTGACGCATTGTCAAAATTTGGATACAGCTTTCACCGGCCCGAGGGGGCTTTCTATCTTTTCCCGCGCACCCCGCTCGAAGATGATATCGCTTTTGTGCAGGCGCTCCAGAAAAGGCGGATCCTCACCGTGCCGGGCCGCGGGTTCGGCGCCCCCGGCCATTTTCGTATTGCCTATTGCGTAAGCGATGACACGATTCTCAGATCCATCGAGGGATTCGGTGAAACCATCCGGGAATTCTCATGAAAAGATCCGTGCCGCTTCCCGCTCGTACCAGCAGACGCCAGGAAACCGTTCTATAAATCCACAATGTCCGCCATAGCTGAGCAAAACACGGTGAAGAAATGGACTATCCGTGAGGTGAAGCAGGTCATCCGCAGGAACAATGGGATCGTCCTTTGAGGCAATAAGCGTGATGGGGACGGTCAATCCTGCCAGTGCATCACCAATCAAGGTATACCGGTGAAAATAATCCATATACGTGGGGAAATCCGGATAATAATCCCGAAGTGCATCGGTCAATTCCAGGATGGATTTTCTCTTCAGAAGTCTTCCAAAATGATACCTATGCGGGAACAGAGCCTCTTTCTTCCTCAATGATCTTTTCCATTTCCTTAAAAAATACATGCGATAAAAAGCGGGGCCCTCATCAACTGCAAGGGTTGTCTTGTATGGATCCAAAGACGGGCTGACAGCTAGCACGTGTTTCAAATTTGGAATGGTGTCAACGGCGTGCCGAAGCGCAATACGCAGGCAAAAATTAGCCCCCAGTCAAAAGCCCATGATGAAAAACGGCCGGTTGCCGTCAAGCGTCGCCGACAATTGAACGGCTCGAAAGGTTTCATCGAGCAGGGCACCATGGAATAGACCCTCGTTGAGATGATGGGTATCTCCATGGTCCCTGTAATTTAGGCGAAAGATGGAGAAACCTTTTCTGAACAGGTAGCGGCCGGTTGACAGGATGTATGCGGAGTCCGAGCTCCCCTCCCAGCCATGGAGGAGTATTACCAGTCCGCGGGTATCTGCATTCGGCTGGGGTGAGTAGAAACCCTCGAGACGGACGCCGTTGCCAGCGTCAAGAATCATTTCTCGGGATGCATCCACCATGGGATTCGGTCCGGCCGAGCGAATTCGTGAACTGGCCAGGATCGATTGGATGTGCGCGTTTCTCAGCCAGGGCGACGGCTGAAAAGGCTCATGGGGAAGGGAATTAAAAGGTGATCCGGAAATCATCAAATTGCCCCATGTAAGGTTCTTCACTTTTTTCGATACCGGTGACTCGGGCTATGGGAGGTCCGGTCCGGCACCATTCGACCATGGCATCCACTGCATTTGCCTGCCCTTCAAAGATGGCTTCGACACGCCCATCATGGAGGTTTCGCACCCAGCCGGTGAGGCCAAGAGATTGTGCCTTCTGTTCCGTTGCATACCGGAAGTTTACGCCCTGCACACGTCCGGAAATGACAACGTGGACTCGTTTATTGGAGTGGATATTATTCGTCGTAATGCCGTCCTGATCTGGCTGGTACTTCAAATTAAAATCCCCCCAACCCCCGTTTTTCCAAGGGGGGTAAGATGGTACATCTTATTTCCCCATTTCGTAAAGGGAGATACAGGGGGATTTAAAGAGCACGTTCCTTTCATGAATAACCCAATGCGAAGCACCGGGGTAAGTTGCTCGCAATGGCCCCTTTTTTTAGTCTGGTTTTGCCAGTTTGAGGAATTCTTCCTCATCCAGCACGGCAACGCCCAGACTCTTCGCTTTATCGAGCTTGGAGCCTGGATCCGCCCCGGCAATCACATAGTCCGTTTTCTTCGATACGCTCTCCGAGGTACGTGCACCCAGTGATTCTACCAATGCTTTTGCTTCACTGCGGGCAAGGCGGCTGAGCGTTCCGGTGAAGACCAATGTTTTGCCGAAAAAAGGCCCTCTGTCTATTAAAGCAGTACGGCGTTTGCCTTCAAGTGAATGAACCCCGGCCTGACCGAGTTTCCTGATTATATGCCGGTTTGCTTCCTCACGGAAGAAGGTGAAAATGCTTCGGGCAACCTCCGGCCCGATATCGCGAACCGAGAGAAAATCCTCCTCAGTTGCGTTCAGAATGGCATCAAGGCTGCCGAACTGGTCTGCCAGGACCTTTGATATATATTCTCCCACGTGGCGGATACCAAGGGCATAAAGAAATTTCTCCATGGAAGGGGTCCTGGAGCGCTCGATTGCAGAGAGAATATTGCCTGCCGACTTATTCGCCATACGCTCCATTGCAATGATCTGCTCCCTGGTCAGATAATAGAGGTCCGCAGGATCGGAGATGGTCTTCGTCTCCACGAGGCGGTCGATGAGTTTATACCCTAGTCCTTCCATATCCATGCCGCCCCGGGACGCAAAGTGATGGATTCTTTCCTTCACTTGCGCGGGGCAGGCCAGGTTGATGCAGCGATGCGCAGCCTCTCCTGGAAGGCGAACAACCTCGGATCGGCATTCCGGGCAGGTGTGCGGCATTATAAAAAGCGTTTGCGAACCGTCCCTCTTTGTATCGATGACCTTGACCACTTCCGGGATAACATCTCCCGCACGCTGAATGATAACCGTATCACCGATGCGAATATCCTTTTTCCGGATTTCATCCAGGTTGTGAAGCGTAGCTCTGCTGACGGTTACCCCCCCCACCTTGACAGGTTTCATGATGGCCACTGGTGTAAGGACACCGGTCCGCCCCACCTGTACTTCTATCTTCTCAATTACGGTTGTTTCCTGCGTAGCCGGGAACTTGCATGCCAGTGCCCAGCGGGGACTGCGTGATACGGCACCCAGACGATCCTGGAGGTTGAGGTCATCCACTTTGATGACCATACCGTCAATTTCATAAGGGAGCGTTTTACGGATTTCAATCAGATGATGATAATATTTCAGACACTCCATTATATTGATGCCCCGGCGGATCAGGGGGCTTACCTGAAAACCCCAGGAAGCGAGAGCATCCAGAACATCGGTGTGGGTTTTAACGGAAATACCGGAGACAGTGCCGACTGCATAGGTAAACAGGGTCAGGGGCCTTTTCGCCGTCACACGGGGATCGAGCTGGCGGAGCGATCCGGCGGAAGCATTGCGCGGGTTGGCGAAAGGTACTTCCCCCTCCCGAATCCGCCGCCGGTTCATCATCTGAAATGCCGCAATCTCCATGCAGATTTCACCCCGTATTTCGATCTGTTCAGGAATCTGATGAAATCTTGACGACTGCTTGAGGGAGAGCGGGATGTTTTGAATCGTGCGGATATTCTGGGTGACATCTTCTCCAACCGAGCCATCACCCCGTGTTGCACCGGCAGTGAGCAATCCTTGCTCATATATGAGATTGACGGCAAGACCGTCCAGTTTTGGTTCGACCACATAGAGTAGTGCATCATCCGTCCCGAGAAATCGCCGTATGCGATTATCAAACCTGGTTATTTCCTCTTCAGAGAAGGCATTTGAAAGGCTGAGCATCGGGCTGAGGTGAGTGAATGGGCTGAATTTATCAAGTGGTGCTGCTCCGACGCGCTGGGTCGGGGAGTCCGGGGTGAGCAGGTCAGGGTAGGCCTGCTCAAGTGAGATCAGCTCGGCCATGAGGCGGTCATATTCGGCATCTGAGATTTCAGGATCGTCAAGCTGGTAGTATAGCCTGTTGTGCCTGGTGATGGCTTCCCGAAGTTTGGCAATTCTTTCTGTGGCGTCCTGACGATTCATGAAAGCATCCGTTACTTTATCCGGTGGAGGTTCGGTTTCTTCTTCCGCGGGGTTTCAGGATGATTCGGGACCGCTTGTTTTTTGATAATTTGATCGTTAAAAATATAGTTCTTGGCCCTCACTGCGTTGATGATAAAGAAAATGATCACGGATTTTTCCCACTCCCGGGACGTGTCGAACTTTTCCATTCGCTTTTTGTATTTTTCCCATAGGCTGGACATGGACGCTTCATCAAGGCCCAGAATTTTTTCCGCCATTTTATCCAGAGTATGCTCTAACATAATTAGGTTCCTTGCATGACAATGTTGGAGAAATTTCTTATAACATTATAAAAGACAGACACCGATTGTCAAATAAAACCAGCATTGACCATCATGCTAGCAATTCTAATAAACAGAGAGCCTCAAAAAAAATCCGAAATTTCCAATCATAAACACGTCATCCTAAATACACCCAAAACGTCACCCTGAACTTGATTCAGGGTCTATTCTGGTTTCCTGCCGACTGCCAACAAAGTTGGCACTCTTTGGATCGTGGCTGCATCATTATCATCACAACAATATGAAATAACAACAAATAAATGCGTGGCATGGGTATTGCTCATTTAGTGATGAAGGAGCTTTCAATGATTAGTCATTTTAAGGATCGTTTCCGTTCGTTTGTCTGGTATTTAATTGTTTCATTTACTATTCGCTCTGTTCCCCATTTCGAACTGGTGCCATTGGAGCTGGCCGGTTTTTTGATCGGCGAGGCCCATGCCGCTCAGATGATGGTTGTATCCTCTTTCCCTAAGAATCTTGCACAGCTGAGCTTTGAGACAAGCTACACCTATGATTATTCAGGAAAGGTGGTAGAGCTCACCTAACCCACGGGACACAGTGTGAAGGATAAGAAAAATGCGAGGAATGCGAAGGATCCTGTACTTAACGCTTTCAGCATAGCGGCTATAGTTATAGGAGCCATCGGAATGGCAATGTTTATTGCAGGTATTATATGTCGGATCGGCGGATTTCATACTCAACCCATTGAATCAGAATATGCTTTAGTTGGATTAGGAGATGATTTAAATAATTACAATAAAGCATTCAAATATATTTTCAAGACTTTCAGTGTACCAGTTGTACTTGAGGTCGTGAATTGGATGATTTATGGGGTGGTGCATGCAATATTAAGCGAAAAAGAAGAAGAGAAAACCGATGTGTTGGCGGATTTTCCGGAACCGGATAGACTACGTGCTCCCAAGACTCCGGATGGGATATTAAGTTTCCGGATGGAAACTAAATAATGCTTGTCTTTCTGACGTCGGCGGATATAATCCCATACCGTTTAGCATACTCTTAAAAAGGAACAAACTGCTTGTGAAAGCGATATCGGCACCCTGGCGGATAAAGTATGTAAAAAGTAAAAAACCGGCTGGCTGCATATTTTGTAAAGACTCCATTCGGAAAGATGACATGCTCCTGTGGGAAGGACGCCATGCTTTTGTCATGATGAACCGTTACCCATACACGGGCGGCCACATGATGGTAATCCCCGTCCGCCATGTCAGGGGCATTGAAGATCTTACCCGAAAGGAGCGCGTGGCCATGTTCGATCTG
>JBEKJA010000026.1:0-13702 GCA_050011475.1 Syntrophales bacterium | reverse complement strand
TGCAAGCCTATTGCTTCATCAAGGGGAAAACATAAAATACGTCCAAAGTCAGTTAGGCCATTCAAAGCCATCTGTCACCTTGGACATCTATTCACATTTGCTGAAAAAGGAGAATCAGGAAGCAGCTTGCAGGTTAGAAGAAACCATTTTTGCGGTTGATGGTAGCAATTTGGTAGCAGTTAATAAAAAAGGGCCCACGGTATGATCCGTAACCCCTTGATTTTCATGGTAGGCGGTACTGGGATTGAACCAGTGACTTCTACCGTGTGAAGGTAGCACTCTCCCGCTGAGTTAACCGCCCAAGGATCCCCCGTATAGCTAAATAACCCTCTTTTTTCAAGAGAAAATACACAGCATTGCAAATACCGGGTTCATTACGAAGCGGCGCGCAAGCCGTGAAATATTGTCATTACGAGGCGGTGTCTAAGCCGTCGTGGCAATCTTATGAATAATTCTTCTGTTGATAAGATCGTTGCGTTTCGCTCGCAATGATAAGGGGGTGGAAATCCTTGCACTGATGAGGGGAGGAGCATCAGACTTTGGTAAGTTCTCCATAATACTGTGCTCTCCTGTCCGCAAAGAGATCATTGAAGCGATTCAGGCGTTTATTCCTTACCAATGATATATCTATCACAGCTGTGCCTGTTTCATCCGATTCCCTATCCGCCTGATACAGCACTTCGGCGGAAGGCCCCGTGATCTGGCTTCTTCCTGTATATTGACAAAATTTATTTCCACGCCGCTCCGCTCCTGTGCGGTTTGCCGTCACGGCATACACATGATTTTCAAGACAACGGGTTACCATGGCATCCTGGCCATAAGGCATGACTAGATTGGCGCAATGGCATATAACGTCAGCGCCTTTCAGTGAAAGAACCCGCATCGATTCCGGGAAAATCCAATCAAAACAAATCATGATGCCAACCTTGCATGCTCCGATGTCGAACACGGGCAAGGCGAGATTCCCCGGTTGAAAATAAAGATTCTCTTCACTGAACAGGTGCAGTTTCCTGTATGTGCCGATATACCCCCCAGGCCCAACCAGCACAGCAGCGTTATAAAGAACATCCTTGTCTCGTTCAATCAATCCCGCAACCAGATGGATCTGTTTCTTCCTTGCGATGCTGCAAAGCGCGTCCGTTGTCGTCCCATAAGGAATTTCTTCAGAAAGGCTGTAAGCCTCTTCCCTGGAAATAAAAAGATAACCGGTATTAAAAAACTCGGGAAGAACAATCAATTCCGCATCCATGGTTTCAATAAGCGAAACAGCCTTATTGATATTTTGATTCACTTCTCCAAAAGCAGGGGAAAACTGGACAAATCCAATCTTCACGGCAATATTTTCTCCTCTGTTTCATATACTATTACAACGGATCTATTACATTGCAGGCTCTTCATTTGTCAACACGAGATAATTTTCATGGCCGCTATGGGGTCAATGCGAGGCGACGTGCAAGCCGCCGTGGCAATCTTTTAAATGTTTTTTTAGTTTGGAATATTGCCGCGCTTCGCTCGCAATGATAACGGAGAGGGGACCTCGCAATGATAAGGCAGTATAAAAAAGGGGATGGCTATTGGAATAACCATCCCCCTGTCGTGACTTTCTTTCTACTGCTTTTTATAGCATCTCGTAAATGCCAGCAGCACCCATACCGCCGCCAATACACATCGATACGATACCCCTCTTGGCCTTCCGCCTTTGCAGCTCATGAAGAAGCTGTGCGGTCAGCTTCCCACCTGTTGCTCCCAGGGGATGCCCTAAGGCAATGGCGCCGCCGTTGGGATTGATATCGCCCGCCTTGAGCCGATCTTCGATTCCCACACTCCGAATCGAGTAGAGCGCCTGGGATGCGAACGCTTCGTTGATCTCGAAGACATCGATGTCCTTTGCTGTGAGGCCTGCCATCTTCAGAACCTTCGGAATGGCATAAGCCGGACCGACACCCATCTCTTCGGGCTTGCAGCCAGCTACTGCATAATATGTCAGTTTGGCAATGGGCTTCACACCGATCGCCTTTGCCTTCTCTGCTGACATCAGGAGACTGAAGCCTGCACCGTCTGTCATTTGCGAGGCATTACCGGCTGTCACGGTACCACCCTGTTTAAAGGGTGACTTCAATTTGCCGAGATCTTCCATCGTAGTGGGCCACCTGACTCCGTCATCTGTATCGAAAATGACGGTTTCACGAACCCGCTTTCCGTTTTTCACCTTGTAACGGACGGCTTCAATGGGAATGATTTCGTCCTTGAATTTTCCGGCCTTGATGGCTTCAAAGGCCCTTCGATTGCTTTCCACACCCATGGCATCCATATCTGCCCTGGAGATGTTGTAATTCATGGCCACGTTTTCCGCCGTGATGCCCATGGATATATAGACATTCGGGGTTTCGCCAATCTTCCAGCCGGGAAGAGGACGGAAAATGCTTCCGCCCATGGGTATATGGGACATGGTCTCGCATCCACCGGCAATGATAACTTCCGACCAACCGGCCCGAATTTTTGCCGTCGCATCCGCGATGGACTGCAAACCCGATGCACAGAAACGGTTAACCGTCATGCCGCTGGCCGACTCGGGCAGACCCGCTCCGACAGCGAGAACCTTTCCAAGGTTCATACCCTGTTCGGCTTCGGGAAAGGCGCAACCGACAATCAGATCATCGATATCCTGGGGATTCAACTGGGGAACCCTGGCAAGGAGCCCTTTGATTACCTGTATACCGATCGATTCCGATCTCGTCTCACCAAGACCGCCTCTTTTATAACGTCCGCCTGGACTTCTCACAGCTTCAACAATAACAGCATCACTCATCGTATTCCTCCTTCTTGCAAGTCAATGGCGGTCAGTTCCTCACGGTAACGGACCGCCATTGATCCGTTATTTCTTAATTCCGCAGCGGCTTACCCGTGGTCAGCATGTGCATGATCCGATCCTGGGATTTCTGCTCGCCGCAGAGGCTAAGGAAAGCCTCTCTCTCGAGATCGAGGATTTCCTGTTCCGTTATATAAGTACCCTCTGCCACAGGCCCGCCAGAGAGGATGTACGCCACTTTCTTTGAAACGTAAACATCATAATCCGAGGCGTAATTGCCTTGGCGCATATTGTAGAGGATCGCATTGGTCATACCGACGAAGCTTTCTCCCATTACGGGAATCATGACAGGCTTCGGCGGTTTGTAGAACTTGGACAGACCAAGGACAACCTGCTTGGCATCCCAGATCTGTTGATCCCTGTTCATACTGATGCTTTCCGTTTTGCGAATATATCCAAGCTCCATTGCCTCCACGGCACTCGTTGCAACCTTGGCTGTTGCGATGTCTTCGAAAGCCTTGGCAAAGAGCGTCTGCATATTCAGTCCCTGCTCCACACAACCTTCGGGAATACCTTCCGTCACACGGACAGCCATTTCCTTGCAGCCGCCGCCCGCCGGAATCACACCTACACCCACTTCAACGAGGCCGATGTATGTCTCGCCGCAGGGCTGACACTTCGCACCGTGCATGGCCATTTCGCATCCGCCACCCAACGCCATTCCGGCGGGGGCCACCACGACGGGCTTAGAAAGATATTTCATCCTCATATTGGCATTCTGCAAACCCGCAACCATTAACTCAAGCATATCCCAATCGCCTTGTTGCGCCGCCAAAAGCACCTTGAAGATATTGGCACCGGCGGAGAAATTCGCTGCATGGTTGGCAACGACCAATCCGGTGAAATCCTTCTCTACGAGGTCACAGCTCTTGTTGAGCATTTCGATCATCTCCTCGTCCACGGCATTCATCTTCGTGTGGAACTCGAGGCATACAACACCGTCTCCGATATCTACGAGAGAAGCGCTGACATTCTCCACCACAACCTTCTTCTGCTCTTTCAGGCTGGGCAGGAGGATGATCTTCGGATTCTCTCCGATCTTTACGTAACCCTTGGTTTCGAAATCATAGAAGTGCATGCCGTCACCCTTCTTCTTGTAGAAGGTATCGCAGCCGGCCTTCAGCATTTCTTCGATCTTCTTGGGCACCTTCTTCTTGAGCTTCTTCATTACTTCGACAGCCTCTTTTACACCCACGGCATCCCAGGTTTCAAAGGGGCCAAGCTGATGGTTGTAGCCCCACTTCATGGCGTTGTCGATGCCGACGATCGTTTCACAGATTTCGGGAACACGGTTGGCCGAATAGATGAAGTTGTTGCACAGATACTCCCTTGCAAGCTCCGCTGCCGTATCCTTGCCTTCGAACAGCTTTTTGATCATGGCGGCGGCACCGTCATCCGCCAGCTTCTTTGCTTCCGATACGGACTCGAACTTCGGCTTCCCGGGCTGGACATATTCGAGGGTGTTGTAGTCCAGGACAAGCTTTGTCTTCTTTCCTTTGGCATCCGTCGTTTTTTTATAGAAGCCGCCCTTCGTCTTATTGCCGAGCCACTTCTTCTCCATCATCTTGGTCATGAAATCGACGGGAACAAATGTATTTCTTGCCTCGTCATCAGGAACCGCCTCATAAAGGTTCTTCATGACGTGGTAGCCCGTGTCGAGCCCCACCAGGTCGAGGGTACCGAATACCGCAGTTCCGGGACGGCCCAAGGCCTTGCCGATGACGGCATCGACTTCCTCGATCTTCATTTTCTTCTCAAGCATGAGCTGAATGACATTGGAGATGTCGTAGACGCCGATCCGGTTACCGATGAAGTTCGGGATGTCCTTACAGACAACGACACCCTTTCCGAGACGCTCTTCACAGAACGTTGTCATGAAATCCACGATTTCCTTCTTTGTTTCCTTTCCGGGAATAATTTCAAGAAGCTTCATATACCGGGGCGGATTGAAAAAATGGGTTCCAAGGAAACGCTCTTTGAGCTTTGGACCGAATTTGGCTGAAATATCCTTGATGGGCAGACCGGATGTATTAGTAGTAACGATACAATCTGGTTTGATAACCTTTTCAACCTTGGCAAAAAGCTCCTGTTTGATTTTCAGATTTTCGATGACAACCTCAATGACCCAGTCCACTTCGGCCAACCAGTTAAGATTGTCCTCAAAGTTTCCCGGCTTCACCATGGAGGCTAATTTCTTGGTAAAGAAACTGGCCGGCTTCGATTTCGTCACTACAGCCAATCCACCTGCTGCAAAACGATTTCTCCAGGCCGGGCTTTTCTCGGTCAGACCTTTTTTCTTGTCGTCTTCCGTCAATTCAAAGGGAATAATGTCCAGCAGGTAACAAGGAATCCCTGCGTTGGTGAGATGGGCAGCGATGGTGGCTCCCATGACACCCGCTCCTAAAACGGCCGCTTTTTTAATCTCGTAAGCCATACTTTCCTCCTTGGGTTTCCTTCCGTCCCGGTGCCGATGTATGCCATGACAGGTCGCATCGGCACCCGGTACAAAAGGGTTATTGTTATTTCATTGGTTAAGCCGCAAAACTCTCATCTGCCATTTCAATGACCGTCTTGTCTGCCATCTTGATGGCTTCGCACTTCGCCTTCACGGATGAGAGTATCTCAACAGCAAAGAACTTGGCCGATGATATCTTGCCCTGGTAGAAGGCAACATCCTTATTGTCATGAACAAGCCCACGCTGCTTGCCCTTTGTATCTGCACTCTTTTCAACATAGATTGCATTGAGCTTATCCGTTGCGATGCAGGCTGCCTGGAGCAGAAAATGTCCGATGAGCACATCGCCGAAAAGTTCAAGATAGGATGACGCATTGAGGATTGGAATCATGAAACTGGAGCTCTTGCCGAGGCCTGCAAATGTCATGGTCAGGTCGATCAGGGCATTTACCGCTTCTTCCAGCTTTGCAGCATACTTTGTAAGCTCCGGAATTGCCTTTGCACGTGTTACTGTTCCATTAAATTCTCCTACTATCGTCATGACATTCATGCCCTTGTTCATGCCAAGCTTCCGGCCTACAAGGTCCAGGCTTTGAATACCGTTGGTTCCTTCGTAAATACAGGCGATTTTGCAGTCTCTCATGTACTGCTCGACCGGGTATTCCTGACAGTAACCGTATCCGCCATACACATCCAGCGCCTTGGAGCAGACCTCCATGGCCCGATCAGACGAGTAGGCCTTGCACACGGGTGTCAGCAATTCCACAAGACCCTGCCATTTGGCCTTCTCTTGCGGAAAAGCTCTTACCGCATCGATGCAGTAAGATGTGAAAAGGTTAAGACCCCTGATGCCTTCCACCATCGCCTTCATCCAGAGGAGATCACGGCGTACATCCGGATGCTTGATAATCGTTACAGCTTTGGCGTCCGGATTCTTCATCTCCCAAACAGGCGGGCTCTGGAATCTTTCTTTTGCATACTGAACGGCGTGCTCATAAGCAGCCGTGGCATGGCCAAGGGCCTGCATGCCGACTTCGAGGCGTGCTTCATTCATCATATAGAACATGATGCGCATCCCTTCTCGCTCCTTGCCAAGCAGCTCGCCGATGCATTTTCCTTCATCACCGAAATTCAGGGTACAGGTCGCATTCCCTTTGATCCCCATTTTATGTTCGACGTTACCTGTCGTAACATCATTTGATCCTCCAAGCGTACCGTCAGCATTGACTTTGACTTTTGGAACGATGAAGATGGAAATGCCGCCCGTTCCGGGAGGATCACCTTCGATTCGGGCCAGGACCGGATGAACGATATTCGGTACGAGGTCATGATCGCCGCTGGAAATGAAGCATTTGGTTCCCGTAATCAGAAATTTCCCATCCGGCAAACGCTTTGCCGTGGTCTTCAGGGCACCGACATCGCTGCCTGCGCCAGGCTCGGTAAGACACATCGTGCCTCCCCATTCCCCCGCATACATCTTATGCATATACTTGGTCTTCTGCTCTTCCGTACCGAAATGCTCTATCAATCCAGCGGCGCCATTGGTCAGGCCGGGATACATGATGAACGCAAAATTTGCTGCAGCGAACATTTCTGAGCAGACATTGCTCAGTGTGAAAGGCATATTCTGGCCGCCTACATCAGCTGACCGCATGGGACAAACCCAACCGGCCTCACAATATTTCTTGTAAGCATCCTTGAATATTGCCGGAACATGTACCTTGCCATCCTTAAGCTGGCAACCTTCCTTATCTCCCTTGTCATACGTCGGGAGAATAACATTGACGGCAATTTTTTCCGCCTCGTTCTGCACCATCAACACTGAGTCCTTTGAATAATCGGAAAAGGCCTCCGTTCCGAACAGCTTTTCCATATCGAGCTGCTCAAACATGACGAATTGTTGATCACGCAAGTTTACCAACGAATTACCCATAACTGCCTCCTTTCCATAGGTTGTTTGATATCTCTTAAATACTTTTCAGAATCTGCCTCTGTAGAATGTCTGGATGGCTGACCCCGATGATTCTTTGCCGGTTACAGTAATTTTCAATCCTTCAATATAGATGGTCAATGCTGACCGAACTGTGGCTCGAATTCGCTCTTCTCTCCTGGACTCTTTCCCCGTAAAGAGATGCAGGGAAATGATCCCGTTGAGAAGTCCCCATATGGCATTCCTGTTTTTCCTGAGATTAATGGTTGCAGGAAATTCTCCTCTTTCGATGCCGTATTGGAATATTTGTTCAATGATATTGATTGTTTTATTGGTTGTCTTGATGATGTTCTCGTTTAAATCCTCGGGAAGATTCATATGGTTGGTATGCAGCATAAAGGTCATGAGGATTCGGAACAGCTCCCGGTCACTGAGGAAAAAGTCAACGTAGATGGATGCCAGATCAATAAGTGCTTCGCCGGCAGGCCGGTCGTTTTTGAATAGCTGTGTGAGGTTTTTATGAAACTTATCAATATCGTTCAGCAGGATATGTGTGTATATTTCTTCTTTGCTGTTGAAATAAAGATATATGGAACCTTTACTCAATTCAGCCCTTTTGGCAATGCTGTCTACCGTGACAATTCGAAATCCTTTTTCAAAAAATAGTTTCCTTGCTGCTTTCAGAATGGCGTTTCTTCTATTCTCTCTTTCCCGCTTCCTTCGTTCCTCAAGACCCACGATCACAACCTCATATTTCTCAGCAGACTGAGCGAATAACTTCTCAGTGAGACAAACATCTCATCGAGCTATGCAGAACTACCTGTATCCAAAGGGCTTCGTGGATGCTTGACAAAGAGTGTCCAAAGAATGTATCACCCTGGGAGGGAAAATCCTAACCCTGTTAATCCACGATTTCAGTCTTTAATTGACCGAGCGTCAGACTTTGAATAGTGGTCATTATTTGACCATCGGTCACTGCGGAATACCCTGTATATGATAACAATAGCCGTGTCAAGAAAAAACACGGATTCCGTGATAATATTTTCAACAAATCATTGACAATCGTTATAGTGAATAACTCTTTTATATTCAATAATATACAAAATAATGCTAAACGGATCGCACTGCATTTTGACAGGCTGAAAATGTATTTTCTTGACAAGTAGTTCGTTTTATACGAAACGCCCTCAGCAGACTGACCGATGGGAGGGTTAAAATTGACGCCAGAAACGATCAGAATCATAGATATTTGGAGCGGGCGGCTGATTTGTTTTGTATTGACCGCGGTCCGAAAAATTGGTGTTTTTTTTATTGGCGCCAGGTCCATGAAAGAACCCGTCAAAAAGATCCTGTTTATCAAACTCATCGAACAGGGTGCTACCGTCCTGTCATATAGCGCCATTTGCAATGCAGTTCAGATGGTGGGACGCCGGAACGTCTACTTCTGTGTATTCAAGGAGAATCGTGAAATTCTGGATATTCTCAATATTATTCCATCAGAAAACATATTGATGGTACGTCATGATAACTTATTGATTTTCCTTACAGATATTTTAAAAACGCTGTTTCGCATACGAATGGCCGGCATCGATGCCACGATCGATATGGAATTTTTTGCCCGTGCATCCGCCATCCTTGCCTTCCTCACAGGCGCTAAAAAAAGAGCAGGCCTGCACCGATTCATGAGTGAAGCGCCTTATCGGGGCGATCTCATGACCCATCGAATACAGTATAACCCCTATTTGCACGCTTCCAAAGCTTACAATATCATGGTCGATTCTTTAAGATTGGACCCGAATGAACTTCCTCTTCCAAAAATTTTGGCGGTGGACAGTAAAGAAACAACCCCTCAATTCAATCCCTCCGATGAAGAAATTAGTGTTGTCAAAACCATATTGGAAAGGGAGTTTGGCCAGGCGAAAGGCCCCATTATCCTACTGAACCCGAATGCAAGCGATATGTTGCCTCTGAGAAAATGGCCGGAAGAAAATTTCATACAGCTGGCACGGTTAATCCTTAAAAATTATCCGGATGTTCGCCTGATTTTGACCGGTGCCCCTTCTGAAGCGGATGCCGTTCAAGGCATCTGCAATCAGATAGGATCCCCCCGGACCGTCAACCTCGCCGGTAAAACCACGTTAAGGCAGCTTCTTGTTCTGTATACGCTGTCCCATATCCTGGTAACCAATGACAGCGGTCCAGGGCATTTTG
The DNA here is from genome assembly GCA_050011475.1 of Syntrophales bacterium. Classification (GTDB taxonomy): domain Bacteria; phylum Desulfobacterota; class Syntrophia; order Syntrophales; family JBEKJA01; genus JBEKJA01. The sequence goes on along the minus strand of JBEKJA010000026.1, from coordinate 4,237 downwards.
CCGCAATGACCAATATTCACAGCATCGTCATGTTCGGCCCTGAAACACCCAGGCTATTCGCGGCCATCGGGGGGCGTCATCATATCGTATACGGCAGGCTGGCCTGCAGCCCCTGCGTGAGTGTTTATAATCACCGCTTTTCGCCATGCCGAAACAATCGTTGCATGCAAAACATTTCAGTGGATGAAGTTTATGGTCAGATAAAGCAATGCCTCAGTGAGGCTTGTGACGTTTCTTCAAATTTCTTTCAGCCAAATCAAGATTCCTTCTTGCAGTCTCATAATCAGGCTTGATTTTTAAAGCTTCCTGGAACTGACCGATTGCATCTTCGTATCTTCCGCTTTGTACCAATAGAATCCCAAGATTATTGTGCGCCTCTTTGAAAGCGGGAAGGAACATCAGCGCTTTATAATAGTATTTTTGCGCTTCCTCCGGCTGGTTACGCTTCTCGTTGACCAAACCCATATTAAAATATGCGTCCGGATAATCGGGTTTGATTTCAATAGCCCTCTGCAATTCCATGGATGCACCCTTGAAATCACCCGCTCTCAAGAGAGCCGCACCAAGATTGTTATGGGCCAGGTAGTTGTTCTCTGTCGATGCAGCCGCATGACCGAACAGGCTCTGAGCGTCTTTCCAGTAGGTCAGTTGGATGGCTGAAAGGATCATGCATGTGACGATGATCATGCTGATCAAAATACCAAAGAAATATTTTCCAAAGGAAAATTTCCCTGTGAGCTCCTTTACCCCCCATGCGATAACGATAAACATCCCCACAAGCGGGATATACGTGTACCGATCCGCCATGGCATGAGTGCCAATCTGTACCAACCCGCTGACCGGCGCCAGTGACACGGCATACCAGAACCACCCGACGAATATATACGGGTAAGATCTCCTCCAGCGAAGTGCAGCGAACGTAATAAGCACCAACAGCATGATTGACGCTGCCACCTTCCATAGCGGCAACGCCCCCGGATAAGGATAAAAGACAGCAAGATTCGCCGGCCATATCATCTTTCCCAGATAAGCGACATAACTGATCTGCGCATTGCCGAGCCTGTCAATAAATGGAAAATAATTCAGTGATTTCAAGGCGCCTGCCTTCTCCTCGGCAAAAACCGTTAGGATACCCACCACGATGGACGCAGCAAAGAGAGGGATTTTCTCGAGGACAAGACGCAATATGGCACTCCGGGATCCACTCGAAAAACGCCCCAACGGCCAGTAATCCAGAAGGAGCAATATGACTGGAAGCGTCACCAGCATGGCCTTGGACATGAGCCCCAATAAAAATATCAGCATAACTGAAATACAGGCATATGGACTGGGGCGCTTGACGTATGAAGCATATGCAAGAATGGTCAAAAACATGAACAGCGTGCTGAGCACATCCTTGCGTTCAGCAATCCACGCAACCGATTCCACATGGAGCGGATGAACGGCAAACAAGGCTGCCGTCACAAAGCTTGGGAATACGGTTTCCGTCATTCGAATAAAAATCCCGCAGAGAACCAATGTGCTCATCATATGAAGGATGAGATTCGTCAAATGATAACCGCCAGGATTCAGATGATATATCTGATAATCCAGCATAAGGGATATCCAGGTAAGAGGATGCCAGAAGCCTGCATCCGTTGATGTAAATGCCCATAGTATATTTTTGAGTGTCAGGCCCCCGAGAATTTCCGGCCTATCCAGGATATAAACATGATCATCGTAGAAGACGAAGTTGAAATGCTGAACCGGCCAGTAGACAATAATAACGGCAACACTTAAAACGATATATGCCATCAACCTTGAGGCAGGAATGCTTCCAAATACTTTGACCCGCTGTATTTCTGACAATCGTTTCATTGCAGATTCAATCATCGGGATTACCCTGAACGGATGCCTGAACGGTCTTATTGAGCAATACCGCCAAATGTCGCCTTATCAAAACATTATCGGGATCCAGGACAAGCGCCCGCTTGAAATAATCAAGAGCCTGCCTATAGTCACCCAGCATGGTCCTGCAACACCCATATTATTATGCCATGCAATCCGTTCACTATGGACCATGGTCAGCGATTTGGCCCTGTCCAAAATCCTCACTGCTGCAGAGGGGCGATTGGTATTAACCAGCAGGGCCGAGTAATTGATATAACTTTTTGCAATGAGAGGATATTCAGCAATGGCTCTTAAGAAATATTTTTCCGCTCGCTGATAGTCTCGCTGTTCGAAAAGCTTCTCGGCATATTCCCCCATGTAAAAATCGTCTGCAAACTGAAGCACCTCCTGCTTTAGAAAAGTTTCTTCGTCATGCCATAGATGATGGTTCAGAATATATGAATATGCCATAAAATAAGCAATTATAATAAGGGAAACCGAGAAAACAAATGCTTTACGTTCCTTTGCTATTTTGTTGAAGAAATAAGCCGTTCCCATGGAGACGAAAGCCATGGTGCCATACAGCCACCGCATTGCAACAAGTGATACCGACGCCTTTAGTACAGGGCTGAGAACGGGCAGCAAGGTGATCATGCAGCAAAGACTTGAAAAGGTCAGCAGCTTTGCATTCCTCGACAGGTAAAGAACCATTCCAAGAACAAAAACAATAAGAATAGATAGAACGGCATAAAAATCACCGAAGGATGATGGATTCTGGACTATGAGGCTATGCAGCCCGAAAGGGAGGAAAATCAGTTTGAGGTGATAACAAAAAATGTAAGGTATGAAATAAATCCTGGCCAATGCATCCGTGAGATGAATATGTGGAGCGGGAATTACCATCATTCGGAGACAAAAATAGAAGGCCATAATTACCAGGTAAGGTACATAGCTTGCCAATTCACGCCCCATTATTTTTTCCTTAGCCAATAATCGATGATACAAAATGAGCAGCAAGGGTGTCATTAGGCCGAATTCCTTTGAAAAGACGGCTCCGATGAAGGTTATCAGTGAAGCTGCAAGGGCAATGGCTGAGCGCCTGTTCCACCAGTATATGTAACTGTAAAGTGAACCCAGAATAAACAAAACCGATAACAAATTATTCCGTGAGACAATCATGGATACAGCTTCAGTCTGGATGGGATGGACCGCAAACAGAAGCGTCCCCCAGAATGCGCCAACGTCATTGCCGGTTAATTGCAGGATCAGCATATATAGAATAAAGCATACCATAAGATGAAGAAAGAGATTTGTTGTCCGAAACCCGGTGGCACTTAAACCCCATACTTTATAATCCATAAAGTAAGTAACATTGACCAATGGACGCCAGTAGTAGGTGTGATATTTGCCAAAATCTCTCTGGTCGACGATACCGTCTTCCTGCGCCAGATAAGACGATAAAGAATGAAGCTCCCGGATATAGGGGTTATTTTTGACCAATTTATTGTCATCAAAAATGAATTCCCCGGTAAATGTCGGCAGATACGAGATGATCGTGAGCAGTGCAATGATAAAATAATGGATGCTTCTTTGCTGCATTATTTCTCTCGACTTCCCGGGCACTCTTTATCCATTCGCTTCAAAATATTCCCGGCATCCGGATAAAACGGGTCCTCATGCAAAACTATTTGAAATTGTTTAACGGCGTCCTTGCATCGCCCGCCATTAAGATAGGCAATACCCATATTGCAATGCGCCGCTACAAAGTTCGGATTGAAATGAAGAGCCTTCCTGTAATACAAGATCGCTTCATTGAATAACCCCTTACGTGAGGCAATGACGCCGAGGTCATTCAAAGCTGTAGCATCGCCCGGTTTGATCACAAGGGCCTGGCGAAAATGGATTTCGGCGGGAACCAGGTTATTTTTCTTCAAGTATTCATATCCCAAACCGATATGAGCGATGTGATTGTTCTTCGTTATTGCCAAAGCGTGTGAAAAAATGTTTTCGCTGGATTGCCAATACTGCAGTTGATGATATGATAGAACCGCCAGTGTGGTCATCAGTAATGCTGCCGCAATTGGAAGTAGGGTACTATGCAAATACACATGAGAATATATACCCGCTGCACCCCATGCAACAATGACAAACAACCCGATGAGGGGGAGATAGGCATACCGATCCGCCATGGATTGATACCCTACCTGCACAATGCCTATAACTGGAACTAGTGTAATGAGAAACCAGAACCATCCGATCAATAGATAAGGCCGCCTCTGTCTCATTATCCACGCAACAGCCGTTATCGCCGTCAGGACAATCACAGATGACGCAACTGTCATCCCGTCAAATGAATCCCGATATGGAT